>NZ_JBFBCG010000099.1:0-23115 GCF_040683105.1 Streptomyces sp. NPDC051020
GCGGGTGTGCAGGCTGCCGTCCGCGTCCTTCAGGACGGACTTGACGATCAGCGCCTCCTTCGACCCCAGGTGCAGCGACCTGGCGGTCACCGCCCGGGACGCGTTCGCCGCGGTCAGCAACTCGCCACGCTGCGACGGCGACAACTGCACCGGCAGCGCGCCGGCGCGGGCCTGCGCCTTGACCGGGGTCTGGCTCGAGGTTCCGGCGGTGGCGACACCGGACGGCAGCACGGCCGCGACCATCGCGGCGCCTGCTATCAACGCGCTCGCGGCGACGGTCTTTCGGGTGGATCGAGTCACACGGAACTCCTTCTGCAGCGGCCGGGTGTGTACGGCCGGAGTCAGCCGGGCAGGTGCGGGTGTTGCCGCCCGGTAGAGCTGGAGGTGCGAGTGGGTCGGACGGTGTCCGACGTGATCGCCGCATCGTGTGGTGCGCGTGCGTTGTTAGGGGTGCTCTGCGGCGACTGGATGGAAGCGTGCCAGCTTTGACGGGCACTCGTCATGTACGCGTCGCCAACTTGGCCGAAATCCTTCACTGATCGATCTGTGGCGTTCGTCGGACTGCCCGGCAATAGGCGTCACTTGAGCCTCTTGGTGGTCAGCCCGCCGTCGCAGCGGTAGAGCGGGGCGGTGCGACGGATGACCATACGGAGCGTGACGATCGTGGCGGACAGGTAGAGCTGGAGGCCGACGACCTGGCTGCTCTTCTCGGTGCAGTGTCGGAGTTTGCCGAAGCCGTTCATCCACGCGTGACTGCGCTCGATCACCCATCTCCTGCCGGCCTGGATCGGAGCGGGCACGCCCTCGCGGGCGATCTCGCCGGTGAAGCCGAGTTCCGATCAGCGCCAGTGTCGCGTGCAACACCTTTGGCGCTGCCTATGATTGGGGCGGCTGTCGGAACTCCCGAAGAGTAAGCCGCAGTCACCCGGGTCGGCACGAACGGCCTGACCGTGGTGCCGAGTGCGTGTTCAAGTGGTGCGGCACAGAGCGTGGTCGATGAGGTTGCGCAGTGTGTCTTCCTGACGGGCCGCGGTCTGCGGGTCCGCAGAGCGACTGTGCGCGGAGACGGTGATAGTGCGCCGGCCGTCCGTGGTGGTCGCGACACGGATGACATATCCGAAGCCGCTGCCTCCGTGCCCGAGGTAACTGCCGCCGCAGGACAGGGGTGTGAAGAACAGACCCAGGCCGTCCCGGGTGCCTGCCGGGTGACCGCTGTCCTGCGGCACCGGGACCGCGGTCTGCATGGCAGCGAGCTCGGCGGGCCTCAGCAGCTGCCCGTCGATCAGGGCGGAGAAGAAGCGATTGAGGTCGCGGGCCGTGCCGGTCATCGAGCCGTCGGCCCCGCCGTCGAAGGGACGATAGGGGATCGTGGTGTCGACCATCGGGCCGTCCACGGTGAATTGCTGGTAGTTGGCCGTGTGCGGATGCGACAGGAAGGGCCAAGTGCCGGGAGTGTCGGTGTGCTCCAGGCTGAGGGGACGCAGGATGCGGTTGTGGACCTGCTGTTCCCAGGTGTGGCCTGTGATCTTCTCGGTGATCATTCCGGCAAGTACGTAGTTCGTGTTGGAGTACGCCCAGCCGGTGCCTGCTGGGAAGGCAGGCTCATGGCGCATCGCCAGGGCCACCAGCTTCTCGGGCGTGTAGGCACGCCACCGGTTGGCGAAGTAGGTCTGGGCGCTGGGGTCGGGGAAGACGTCGTAGATGTAGTCGGGCAGGCCGCTCGTGTGCTGCAGCAGGTCGCGGACGGTGATGGTGCGGCCGTCGTTTCCGGCTCCGGACACGACCCCGGGCAGCAGTTGCTCCACCGTCTGGTCAAGGGAGATCCGCTTTTCGCCCACCAGTTGCAGTACGACGGTGGCGACGAACGTCTTGGTGGCACTGCCCAGCCGCAGGTAACCGTCCTTCGAGACCGGGCGGCGAGTGACCAAGTCCCCCACCCCGGAGCGGGCCGTGACTGTCCCGCGCGGGGTTTCCAGGCGGACCGTCACTCCGGTGACCCCGGCATCGCGCAGCGCGTCGGCGTCACGCTGCACAGACCACCCCCTGCTGGAAAGGTGCGGCGCGGCCGAAGCCGGAGCAAACGGCAGAGGCGACACAGCCAGCACCAGCACAGCAGCTGACAGTAAACGACGAGAGATCATGGCCCGAGGCTGGAAACCGCAAGGGCCAACAGCCATCCGGGATACGCCCCTTCTCGAACGGGTGCCAGCCGGATGGACAATCGTGCCAGGCACCTGGCACATCCACTGGCCCCCGCACCTGGCCATGCCCCTGAAACATGAGCCGGGGCGGGCCCTGCTTCCAGGGCCCGCCGTGGGTTGTCAGTGGACGGTCGTAGGCTCTGTTCTCCGTCGCCAACGAGCAAGGAGCCGTCATGAGCGCATGGGCCAACGGCATCGCCGCCAACACCGTCTTCGTCGAAGACCTGGCCGCCTCGAAGAAGTTCTATCTGGACGTCTTCGACGCCCCGATCCTTTTCGAGGACGAGCAGTCCGTCGCCTTCAGGTTCGGAGGGACGATCTTCAACCTGCTGCAGACGACGCACGTTCCGGAACTCATCGAGCCAGCGACCGCGGCCCCGCGCGAGGCTGGCGTGCGCCTGGTCTTCACTGTCGAGGTGGACGACGTCGATGCGAAGTGCGCGGAGCTCGCCGCGGCCGGCGTTGAGCTCGTCAACGGGCCGATGGATCGGAGCTGGGGTCCGCGCACCGCCAGCTTCCAGGACCTTGACGGCTACATGTGGGAGATCACGCAAGGCCAGTGAGCCGCCGACGGGCCACGGCTGACCCGTCAAACAATCCACTACGTCAGTCGGCCCTGGCCAGAACGTGACGTGAGAAGGGCCGCACAGGTTGGGTGAGTTGTGACGCATACCTGGGGCCCGTTCGGCCTGTTCCCATCCTGCTCGAAGAACTCGCACCTAGATGGGCGGCGACCCGCGAGTCCGCGCTGCCCGAGCGGCGTGGCGGTGCTACCGGCGCCGGACTGGGCTTGAGTCTCCAGTAGGGGGAGACGCGAAGGTGGGGGCATGGACGGCGACACGCTCTACTCGATCGGTGACCTGGCCCGGCGCACCGGTCTCACGGTCAAGACCATTCGGTTCTATTCCGACCGTGGGATCGTGCCGCCGATTGACCGCAGCCCGGCGGGCTACCGCCTCTATGGCATCGACGCCGTCGCACGCCTGGACTTCGTACGAACCCTGCGTGACCTGGGACTGGACCTTTCCACGATTCGGAAGGTAGTGGACCGTGAGCTGTTGCTCCCGCAGGTTGCGGCGGCGCACGCCGAGGCCCTCGCAGTGCAGATCAGGACCCTGCGCCTGCGCCGAGCGGTACTGACGGCGGTGGCCAGACGCGAGTCCACCCTTGAGGAGATGGAACTCATGCACAAGCTGGCCAGACTCTCCGATGAGGAACGCCGTTACCTGATCGGTGATTTCCTCGACGCTGTCTTCGCCGACCTGCACGACAGACCCGAGTGCGCAGCCGTCGTTCGCTCGATGACGCCGGAACTGCCCGACAATCCCGAAGTGGAGCAGGTCCAGGCGTGGGTGGAGCTGGCCGAGCTGTCCCAGGATCCGGACTTCCGCGCCGGCATGCGGGGGATGACTGAGGGCCACATGGCAGAGCGCATGAAGGAGGGGACCATGCGACCGGTCCGCGACGTTGCGGCGGTGGTCCGTGACCAGGTTGCTCCCGCGCTTGCCGACGGAACCGACCCGGCCTCGCCCCGGGCGGATCCGGTCATTGCGGCGATCACGGCCCATTACGCGTACGTCATTGCCGCCCCCGACGACGTTGAGCTCCGGCGTCGCCTGCTGTCCTGGCTGGGGACCGCGAACGACCCGCGTCGAGACAGGTACTTCCAGCTGGTTGCCGTGATCAACGGCTGGACCGCCCCGCACAGCCTGACGCCGGCATTCGACTGGACCATTCAGGCCTTGCGCGCCCGGCTGTAGCAGTGGCGAACGGCTCGTGAAACGGTATCGCCGGACGACTCGGACCACGCCGCGACCGCCTTGTTGCGACTTGCCTCATTCCGGAGGCGGCCCCGCTCCCTCGCCCATTGAACCTCGTCAATGGCCACGGACTTGCCGGCGTTCCGGACGCCGCGGTGCGGCGCCATCGACCAAGCCCAGGACGTGGGCGAGCGGCGGGCCGGCCCACGCCGACCCGTCCCGGCCGCTGGGACTGCGCGGGCCCGTCGACTGACCCCCGGATTGCTGCCGGTCCTGTGACTGTCCACTGTCGTTCGAGGCAGTGAGCGCAGGCGTGCAGACCATGGCGGCGTAGCCACTCGCCCGCGTCCATGCCCGGCCTCCGGTTCGTGCGCAGCTGCTTTGTGTCATCGGAGTTTGATCGCCGCCCCCCATTTACCGGTCGGTCTCATGCCACCGAACGTTGAGCGACTGAGGATGCTCGAGGCCAGGGGCGACGTCTGGGCAGCAGACCCGAACGTCGTCGTAGTGCCCCCTTCTGTAGCGCGGGAGGAGAGACGCAGGTCACAGGTGCTCATGTCACATCCTGCCGAGCTGTGCCGTCGTAAGTACGTAAGTATCGAGAACGGCAGAGGAGATCACCATGAGTGCTCGTTTGGACGCCTTCAGCAGTCCTACCATGGGTAAGGTTTTCAAGCACATCATTGCGGCAGGCAAGGTGCTCGAGGACTCGACGTTGCCGACCGCGACGCAGGAGCTGGTGAAGCTCCGCGCCAGTCAGATCAACGGGTGCGGCTTCTGCACCGACATGCACAGCAAGGACGCCGCCGCTGCAGGTGAGACCTCGGTACGTCTCAACCTGGTCGCGGCGTGGCGGGAGGCCACGGTCTTCACCGAGGCCGAGCGGGCCGCGCTGGAGCTGACGGAGCAGGGGACCCGCATCGCGGATGCGGCCGGTGGGGTCACGGACGAGGCCTGGGCGAACGCTGCCAAGCACTACGACGAGGAGCAGCTGGCTGCCCTGGTGTGCGGGATCGCCCTCATCAACGCCTTCAACCGGGCGAACGTCATCATCCAGCAACCCGCCGGCGACTACCAGCCCGGCCAGTTCCACTGACGGGACGGCCGTGGCGGCTGGTGTCGTCTTGTACCACCAGCAGAACAACACACCGGGCACCGCTTCGCGGTGCCCGGTGTGTTGTTCTGTCGCAGCGAAGTTTGAGCATTCTCATCGATTCCTAATGTCGTTTGTCAACCGTCGCGGTCAGTCGGGAGGGTCAGGTGGACGGATGACGGTCACGGTGACGGACCGGTTGCGTAGCCCTTCAGCCAGGTACGCGATTTCCACGAACGTGCCGACCAGGCCGACTGACCTAAGGTCGGCGGCCACCAGCCGTGCTTCGCCGAGCGAGAGATGGTGTATCTCGCGCAGGGCCCGCAGTACGGGAACGAGGCTCGCCTCCTTGTTCGCAAGGCAAAGTTGCGCGGCCCCGTGTTTGGTCAGCAGGGCCTGCCTGATCTCTTCGGGAGCTGGGCCCGTGTCCATCTCGCACCATGCGTTCGGGCAGGCTTGGCATTGCCCTTCAACGCCCCACCGGAGCCGACCACGGTCGATGAATTGGCCCACGTCGCGGACGAGCTCGCCGCCACAGCTCGCGCACGATGATGTGAACTTCACTCCCTGAGTGGCGGTGATCATTGGGCTCATTCCCTGCGCCGCCGATCCGGTTGATCCTGCCGTACGCAGCGGGATCTGGCGACCCGGTTGTTCGGAGGTGCAAATCGCCTGTAGGGCGTCATGCGGCGACTGGCACCGGTGGTGCGGGTTGGTAGCACCGTCCGTCTCGTAGGAGGGCCCACATAACGTTGACGCAGCGGCGGGCGAGGGCCAAGACGGCCTGGGTGTGGCGCTTGCCCTCGGCTCGTTTGCGTTCGTAGAACCGGCGGGATTCTTCGCACCTACGGATACTGAACAGCGCGGAGGTGTAAAGGACGCGCTGGAGCTTCCGGTTGTAGCGTTGTGGGCGTCGCAGGTTGCCGCTGATCTTCCCGGAGTCCCGTGGAGCTGGCGCGACCCCGCCGAAGCCAGCGAGACGGTCGGACGTGCCGAAGGCCGCCATATCACCGCCGGTGGCGGCCAGGAACTCGGCACCGAGGATGACGCCCAAGCCGGGCATGCTGGTGATCACTTCGAAGTGGTGGTGCTGGCGAAACCGGGCCTCGATGAGTTTGTCGATCTCGGCGACCTGCTGGTTGAGGTCCATCACCTCCTTCGCCAGCGTGTGCACCATCTGCGCGGTCAGCTTCTCTCCAGGGAGGCTGGTGTGCTGGAGTTCGGCGGCCCGAACGGCTTTCTCGGCGAGCTGATCTGCACTGCGGACCTTGCGGTTGCGGAGCCAGGTCTCCAGCCTCTTGCAGCCGATCCGACGGAGAGACGCTGGTGTCTGGTAGCCGGTCAGCAGGGTGAGTGGAGCGGTGTTGGTGAGGTCGAGCGCACGCTCCAGGCCGGGGAAAATGCCGGTGAGTTGGGCGCGGAGCCGGTTGACGGTGCGGGTGCGGTCGGCCACCAGATCCATGCGGCGGCCGGTGAGAAACTTGAGGTCGATGACGGTCTCGTCGCCGGTGCGTAAGGGGTGCAGGTCGCGCCGGATACGGGCCTGGTCGGCAATGACGGCTGCGTCCCTGGCGTCGGTCTTGCCCTCGCCGCGGTAGCCCTCGGACGCGCGGTGGATGGCCCGGCCAGAGAGGTAGAGCACCGGTTGGTCGTGGTTGAGGAGGATTGCGATGACCAGGGCGGCTCCGCCGTCGGCCAGGTCAATACCCCAGGTCGCCTCGTCCCCCAAGGCCAGGACGTCGGCGAGGAGTTCGAGGAGTTCGGATTCGTCGTTGGCGACGCGTCGAGACAGCAGCCGACGGCCACTCTCGTCGATCGCGACGCAGTGGTGGTGGGTCTTGCCTGCGTCGATGCCGGCCCAGATCGGGGCCATGTGGTGCCTCCGTGCGGTGGGTGCTGGTGCCTCCCGACGGACGACCTCGCTGTCGATTCCCTACGGAGCGATCATTCGCAATTCCTAATTGGCAGCCGAGTCGTCGTAGGGCGTCGGGCGGCCAATCGGTGGAAGCCACAAGCGGCAGAAGTTTGAAAGCCACACCCGACGCCCCTGGGTGGGCCAACCATACGAAGGGCTCGCCCAGTCCCGTGGAAGAACGTAGGGAAGTTTGAGCGGTGTCAGGTGAGGCGGCCGACGGTGCCGTCGATGGTGTGCCGGGCCACGTTAGTTGGCACCTGGCCAAGATTGCTGGCACCGTGACTACCGATCTTCGGCAGGGCATTGCGACTTTTCGCGATGAGTGACACCTGATCTTGGTGGTTGACACCACCCTGAGAAACGCCGAAGCCGTACCGGAATTCTGCTGTGCCCGTTCCCGCGGCCCGCACGGCGGTAGCGTCGGTCCCATGATCCTATGGCTCAACGGCACCCACGGCGCAGGCAAGACGACGACCAGTGCACTCGTGCAGCAGCTGATCCCGGATTCACGGGTGTTCGACGCCGAGAAGGTCGGCACTGGCCGCCCTGGCGGCAGCTCGTAGTCGAGACCGCCCGCCGCGTACTCGACTACACCGGCGGCACTCTGGTGATGCCCATGACTGTCCTGGTCGAGCAGTACTGGCGCGAGATCAGCTCGGGCCTTGCCCAGCATGCCATTCCGGTCCGGCACTTCGTCCTCCATGCCGACCAGGACACCCTCCGCGGGCGCATCGCGGGCGACACCGTTCTTGGCCCCAACTCCCCTTTCCGTTTCCAATACCTTGAGCCCTACGCCGAGGCGGCTCGCACGTGGCTGCACGCCGAGGCCGAGGTCGTCGACACCACGCACCTCACGCCCGCCCAGGCCGCCCTGCAGATCGAAGAGGCCGTCAAGAGTTGAGGTCCAATCGCCACACGAAACCGGCGCAGGTGGCAACAGAGAACGACCTGCCGGCGTCAAGCAATGCGAATCGTCCATCAGAGCTGTCCAGATGCCCTTCGCGGTCATGTCCTGGCTGATCACCGGGTTCACCAGGTGGCGAACCGAGGCGATCACCGGTGTCTTGTGGTACGGGTTGGGCCGCTGGCGGGCAGGAGGAAGCGACGCGGTCAGCCCCGACCCTTGACCGTCGTGCGCCGACGCGGGACGGAGCCGCCGACAAGAGCGCGCTCCAGGTGCTCGGCGGGACGGCCGGCGAGGACGGCGAGCCGGTCAGTCAATGGCGGGCCGGGTCGTAATCGGGCCCGCAGGCGGCGAGGCTGCCGGAAGACCTCCGTCAGGCGCATGGCAACGTCCGTCTCACGGCCGCACCGCCAGTGCCGGTAGCGGGCCAGCCATCGCAGATTCGCCATGAAAACCGGGTCCGGCACGCCGACGCGCGCAAACTCCCAGCCAACCGCCGAACAGGCCCGCCCGGTCGCGGCGAAAGTCTCTGCGGTCCGCTCGTCGGCCTGGTCCTCGGCACGAACGTCGACCAGGCGGGCACGGTCTTGGGCCAGCCGTACGAAGTAGTCAGGCGCGTACCGCCGCCGCTCTTCGCCGTCGCGCGAGTGCAGCCAGATCGGCTGGGAGGCGAATCCCCATCACGCCAGGGGCGAAGCCCAGCAGGATCAGCCGGTCCCGTTCCAGCCACGACTCGTAACCCACATGGTCGCCGGTGGTCACCGCGTCGTACCAGCCGGGGAAACTGCGGTCACCCTTGTGCCAGCGGAACCCGCGTACCGGCGGTACATCCTTGAACCGGACGTGCCACCCCGCACCTCACGCAATGCGACGGCGCTGCCCGCCGTCATAGAAGTCCAGGTCGAAGGTATCGAGCACGGGATCGCCGTACGTGTGCAACGGATGCCCCACCGTCTCCCTGGACAGCCAGGCCTCAGCAGCCACTCAACCTTCGCTGAGAAAACCTTTCGGTCTCCAAACTTCGATGACAACGCTCAACCTTCTGCGAGAGATCAATCCGGTTCGTGCGCAGCGGAGGGTCAACCCCTGCATGAGGCAGGTCAAATGTACGCGCATTGTACGATCGCAGTACGCGAAATGTGTGTTTCTTGCAGTAGAATGGGTCCGGAGGTGTCCATGTCCGAGTTGTTCGAAGCGATTGACGCCCTGATCGCGTCCGCTTCCCCGCTTCCCCCGCCGGCCGAGCGGGAACGCCTGCGCAAAGCTCATGGGTTGACCCAGGACCAGGTCGCCAAGGCGCTCAGGGTGCGTCGGCCGACCGTGGTGTCGTGGGAGAGCGGGAAGACCGAACCGCGGCCGCCGCAGCGCGAGGCGTACGCCCGGCTGCTGGAGAAGCTTGCCGAGCTCTACCCGGCCGACGCCGTCGTGGCCGGTCAGGTAGTGTCTCCCGACACGGCGGGCACCGCTACGGAAGTTAGTCCGCTGCCCGCAGGGCCGGCCGCCGAACCCGACACCACGCCGCAGTCCGTCCCGGCGCCGGCTCCAACGACGGGCGCCCGTCCGGACCGTTCGGCGAGCATTACCCCACCGATGTCGCGGCGCCCGGTCGTACGGAGTGCCACCCCGAAGCCGGCCCCCGCCCGAGCTGCCGCCGATCCGGGCTACGCAAACGGTCCGCTCGGTGTGCTGGACGGCGACGGCTCGCTGTACTGCCTCGGCGGACTCGTCCTCGACTGTCCCGCCAGAACCATTCCCGCACTGGTCGACTGGACCCTCGCCGACGCGCACCTGGGCGCGCCGCGCCTGCACCCGTCCGGCAAGGACGCCGACCCTCTGATCGTCCTCACCAGCGCGGCCGCTGAACGGCTCGGGCTCCCCGAGCGCCTGGAGGACCGGCGGGGCCTGCGGCTGCCCGAGGACCACAAGGTCGTCAAGCAGATCACCAGGGCGAAGTGGAAGCTGACCCGGCGCGGCTTCGGCCCCTGGGCGCGGATCTACCGCCCTGCCACCGGCGGGCACCGCCAGTGTGTGCAGTTTGCGGTCCTGCCCTGGGGCGCTCTCGACACCCGCTCCTGGGGCCACACCGACCAGCTGGACCCGGCTGGCATCGCCGATGTACTCGGCACCTACGCGACTCGCGTCATCACCCCCTGCGGCTCCACTGCCGTCTCCGGCCTGGAGACGATGACCGCGCTGCGCCCGCCGACTCGCGCTGTACGGAACGAGGACACCGGCGCCTGGGTGTCCGGGCCGATGCCTGGCTCGCTCACCGACCCGGTCGACCCGGCACCGGTGGAAGCCCCGGACGAGCACCCGATCGTCGCTGCCCTCTACCCGCGCACCCATCAGCGCACCCCGGGGGAGGTCCTGGACGAGGAGGCGTACGAGTGGACCCGTGACCCGCAACTGCTCACCGACACAGAGTGCACCAGGACGTTCGCAGTCGGCATCGACGTCAACACCGCGTTCCTCGCCGCCGCGAACCGGCTCGTTGTCGGCCTGGGCGCACCAGTCCACGTCACGGCCCCAGTGTTCGACAAGAAGATGCCGGGGAGCTGGCTGGTCGATCTCTCCGGCATCGAGCTGGACCCGCGCCTGCCCAGCCCGTTCACATCGCACGGCACCCGCCCGGAAGGCCCGGCCTGGTACGCGACACCGACCGTCGCCTACGCCGCCGAGCTGATCGACACCTACAAGCTGCCGGTCGCCATCCGGCCACTGGAAGGGTGGATCCGCACCGAGTCCGGTCCGTACCTGGACCCCTGGTACAAGCGTCTTGCCGAGGCATACAAGCAGACAATGGCTGACCTGGGCGTCGCCCCAGGCATGACCGAAACCGAGTTTCTCGCCGCGATGTTGACGCACAAGCAGACCGACCCGGGCATGGCTGCGGTCTTGTCCGCCGTCAAGTCGACGGTCAAGGGCGGCATCGGAAAGCTGCGCGAGCGCCCCCAGGGCACCGGGTACAAGTTCGGCGAGCGGTGGCCCGCGCTGGAGCGTTCGACGTGGCGCCCCGACATCCGTGCCGCTGTCATCTCCGCCGCCCGCGTCAACATGCACCGCAAGGTGGTGAAGACGGCGTTGGCGACGCAGACCGCTCCGGCCCCCGTCGGGCACCTGATGCTTGGGGAGGACGCGTTGCTCCCGATCGCACTGCTGTCGGACTGTGCCGTCTACCTCTCCGACGGGCCGTCCCCGCTGGACGTCCTGCCGCACACCGCCGACGGGAAGCCGGCCCCGGGTACGTTCCGGCTCGGTGTGTCCCCGGGGATGGTCAAGCACGAGGGCACCCAGGAAATGCTGTGGGCTGTGCAGATGCTCGACGAAGGACACAATCCGGCCCGCCACATCAAGGGAACCGACGCCGCGATCGACGGAGAGTAGGAGCGCCCGGTGGGCATCATCGGAGACAGCCTCGACAAAGCCGCAGCCGGCACCGCCACCCGCCCCATCCCCAAGGGGGCTCCCGCGCAGATGCGGTTCCTGGTCAAGCAGTACAAGGGCACCAGGGCCGTGGCCGAGCTGCTGGACATTTCCCAGCGCACCGTCGAACGGTACGTCAAGGGCGAGTTCAAGAAGCCGTATGCGGACCTCGCGGCCCGGCTTGCCGGTGAGGTCCGCCTGCGGTGGCAGCCACGAGTGAAGGAGAAGGCGAAGAAGCAGGCCGCCACCTCCACCGGCATCGTGGTGGAGACGAGGGCGAGGTTCGGGTTCACCGCAGCCCCCGGCACCACGGACGACGGGCGTATCCGGCTGATCACTCAGCACCTCCCGCCCGAGTACGCCGCCCGCCTCTTCGACGCCCAGGCTGCCGGCGCCACGGACGAGCAGCTCCAGGCCGTCGTCGCCGAAGGACTCCAGGAGCAGTACTTCAAGGACCGCGGCCGCCGCGCCGACGGTCTCCTGGTCGAGTTCACCGACATCGACTACGTCGAGCTCGACTTCTAACACGGCCGCGCCTGGCCGTGCGAAGGCGCGAGGTGTGACGGAGTACTTGAGTTGGAAGGATGACAAGCGATCGTTCGGTGCCAAGAGCGCTGGCAATTCAGCTCCAACCGGCGTGTCACGCGCGACGGAACTGGCCATGTCGCCGAGGTCCGCCGGTGCCAACTACCGCGTCACGTCACAGGAGAGGGCCCCGCTCGATGTACAGCGAGATCTGCTGCCGCCCGGAGGCAATGTCTTCCACCGCGCTGGCTTTTTCGTACGCCGAGGCCGAGGCGAGCACGGTGTGCCGGGGTGTCGAGTCCGCACACCTCAGGTGGTGATGGCCGTCGCAGGGCGGTAAAGCGAACGGGGGCATGCACCAGGAAGGCCCGGTGGCTTGCACCAGTGCGTCGAGGTTTGTAACAGGTGAGGCTGAACTAGCCCTTGTTGAGCCACACTTGGAGGAACTCGTGGCCATCCCCGCCTCACCCTCGGCGCGCAGCGGAACTCGGTACCGCGGCGGTCTCCGGGCGGCCGTGGCAGCCGTCTGCTGCGGCCTGCTGCTGAGCGGGCCGGCCGTCGCCACCGCCGCCACTGCGCCCGCCGCCCACGCCCTGACCCGGGTGCAGCACGAAGACCATGGCCGGGGCTCGCTGGTCTCCGCCGAGAAGCTGTACACGCTCGCGACCCCGCAGGCCGTGACCGCGGAGCTGGGCGCGGCCGGGTTCGAAGACGACACCGTCCGGTACGGCGTGGTCGCGTACCGGCTGGTCTACCGGACCGTCGACCGTTAGGACGGCTCACCACGGCGAGCGGGCTGTTCGTGCTGCCGCTCACCAGTGAGGGACGGTTACAGGCGGTTTCCTTCGCCCACGGTACTGGCAGTCACACGGACGATTCCCCGCCCATGCGGCGCGGCGAGTTCGTGTCCGCGCCGGTGATCGCGCACGCGGCGGCCGGTGCCGCAGGGGTCGCGCCCGACTACCTGGGGATGGGCAAGGGACCCGGTTTGCACCCCTGGATGGACATCGGCTCCGAGACCACGGCATCCCTGGACATGCTGCGGGCGGCCCGCGCCTTCGCGCCCCGCACCGGACATGCGCTGGCGCGCAAGGTCATGATCACCGGCTTCTCGCAGGGAGCCTCGGCAGCTCTGGGTCTCGGCCGGGCTCTGGACGCGGGTGAGGACCGCTGGTTCCGGATGGGCGCGCTGGCACCGGTCAGCGGCGCATACGACTTCGGCGGCGCGGAGTTGCCCGCGCTGCTCGAGGGCAGGCTCGAACGCAAGTCCAGTGTGCTGTACGCGGCGTACACCTTGGTGGCGTTCAACAGGCTCCACCACATCTACGACAGCCCTGGCGAGGTCTTCCGAGCCCCTTATGACAGCACCGTCGAGGCGCTCTTCGACGGCGCCCACACGGGGGAGCAGCTGATGCGGGGCACCCCGTGCGCTCTGGACGAGCTGCTGACCGAGCGCGGCCGCGAGCTGCTTGCTCATCCGACTGGGCGGATGGCGGCGGCGCTGCGCACAACCGACGCCGTATGCACCGACTGGGCCCCCCGTACCCCGGTCCGGCTCTACATGGCGAGCGGGGACGAGCAGGCCGTCACCGCCAACACCGCGCACTGCCAGGCGGCTCTGCTCAGGAACGGCGTGGCCGCCCCGGTCGTCGATCTCGGCGATATCGACTACCACGGATCCCGTCACCTGGGGTCCAATGTCGCGGCCACGTCGGCGATCGTGGGCTGGTTCAGTGAGTTGCGCCGACAGTGACCGGAACGTGGGAGCCGCAGCCGGTGACAACGGCGGTGCCGCCCGAACCGATGGTGACAAGCAGCGTGCTGCCCCGGTGACAATCACCGTGCCTCGTCGCCGGCAGAACGGCGAACGGGTTGATGACCGTACGGCACGCCTGCATCGAGTACCTGCCGATCAAGGAAGCGGACCGTAAGCACCACTGGCCGCTCGGTCGCCGCCCGGACGACCACGGACAGATCCACGCAATGCTGCAGCCGTGCTCGGGAAAACACGACAGAAGGCGTCCGGTTTCTGCGCAAGCATTCTGTCGGCGGTGCTCGCACGGGCGTCGCCGCAGCGCGTCAAGGACACGGAAGGACACGCATGTCAGCAACACTGGACGGAAAGGTCGCTCTCGTTGCAGGGGCGACGCGGGGAGCCGGCAGGGCGATCGCGGTGGAACTCGGCGTGGCTGGGGCTACCGTCTATGTAACTGGTCGTAGCACACGAGGGCACCGCTCGGAGTACAACCGCCCCGAGACCATCGAGGACACCGCCGATCTCGTGACCGAGGCGGGAGGCCGCGGCATCGCGGTCCCGACCGACCACTTGGTTCCTTCCCAGGTCCGAAGCATGGTGGATCGCATTGCATCCGAACAAGGCCGGCTGGACGTCCTGGTCAACGACATCTGGGGTGGTGAACTCCTCTTCGAATGGGACACCCCCGTGTGGGAGCACGACCTCGACAAGGGACTGCGGCTGCTCCGGCTCGCGGTAGAGACCCACGCAATCACCAGCCACCACGCTCTTCCCCTCCTCCTGCGGAATAGCGGCGGACTGGTGGTCGAGATGACCGACGGCACCGCCGAGTACAACCGGGACACTTACCGGGTCTCGTTCTTCTACGATCTCGCCAAGGCCGCGGTGCTGCGCATGGCCTTCGCGCTGGGGCACGAAGTCGGTCCGCGGGGTGGCACAGCGGTGGCACTGACGCCCGGGTGGATGCGTTCGGAGATCATGCTCGACCACTTCGGCGTGACCGAGGAATCGTGGCATGACGCGCTGGAGGGAGAGCCGCACTTCTGTATCTCCGAGACTCCGTTCTACGTCGGGCGAGCCGTCGCTGCCCTGGCCGCCGATCCCCAGGTGAGCCGTTGGAACGGGCAGTCGTTGTCCGCCGGTCAGCTCGCCCGGGTCTACGGCTTCACCGACGTTGACGGCAGCCGACCAAACGCCTGGCGGTACATCGTCGAGGTTCAGGATGCGGGCAAGCCCGCCGACGCCACCGGATACCGCTGAACCGCAATCATCTCTCGCGGCTCGGCTCAGTGCCGAAGGCTCCGGCACGGACTCGGGGGCACCTCCGGATCGCCGCCGATCGGCCGTACTATTCCGGGAAACATCGCCAGCACGGGATGAACGTTCAGGTCAGCGCCGATCCGTTCGGTCGTCCGCTGTGCGCCTCGTCACCCGCGTTGCCCGGCGCGGGCCATGGCATCCGCGCAGCCTGTACCCACGGCGTCATCGGCTCTCTGGCCCGCGCGGACATCCCGTGCTGCGCGGACAGGGAATACCGGAGTGCAGGCGGCATCGTCCGCGTTCCCTCCCGCGGATGTTTGGGGTTGGGAGAGGCTCACAGACGCATGATCGGCTGCACTGAACGCGGCGAGCCAGCCGGAGTCGAAGACGCCACGCTCACACCGAGGGCCAACGGCAGGAATAGCGTCAGCCAACTCGTAATCTGCTGCTCCAGCCGTTGTCCCGCTTCCTCAAGAACCTCCCGCAGAATGATCAATGGAGTGATCGGTCCAGCTCAGTGTCAGGTTCATCAGGTCGCGGAGGTAGTGGAATGGTGCGGGGCGATGAGGTGGAAAGGCAGCGACGACCTGTGCGACGTGATCGAGCCGCTCCAGCCGGAGGCCGAGCGACGCGCGAGCCACCCAGATTGCATACCTCTGAATGGTCGGCGGAGTTTCAGCAGATTCTGTTCCCGCCGCACCCGGCGATTTCCTGGGAGTATCTGCCACAGGAGTGGGGTTCCGGCCCGGGGATAACCTGCTGATGACGTCCACCTTCACCAAAGAGCAGCACGGAACCTGCCCCGAGTACTACGCCACCCGCACGGATGGCACCGTTCTCGAGCCCACCCCACCCCTCGGACTCACCACGCCCGCCGGCACCCTCGATCTCTCCGGGCGGCCGCCCCCTCGCCGACCCGAGCGGCCGCACCGTCGTCGTCACCGTCCACCAGGAGTAGCACATGACCACCGAGCAGGAAGCCCGCGACGCCATCCACCACGCCTTCGGTGAGACGGCACACGCCGAAATCGAAACCTTCCCGGCTGGGAACCTCTCCATCACCATCACCAAAGGCAAGCACGCCGCAACCATCGACGGCCATCCTGAAAGCGGCTGGGGCTGGACCGTCGACCCGTGCGAGGACGACGGCTTCAGCGGTCACGAGAACGTTGCGACCACGCTCGACGAGGCGCTCGCCAACGTGCGTGCCGCACTGATCTGACCTGGACGAAAGAGGCTCGCACAGCAAGGTTCGAAGGCCAACTGGGCCCAGAGCCAGGCCGATGCCTCCCAGAAACTCGGAGCCACCGCTGATGACGGCGTAGACGTTTCCAGGGTGATATCCCAGCGCGGCGAACCCTTTGCCCGCGGCAGTGAGGCCCTCGCCGCCGAACAGGCCGAAGAGCTTTTGGGAGACGTGCCCGGCCATCAGCAGGCCGAACGTGATCCTGATGAGGAGCAGGCCCGCAGCCCTGCTGGACAGTGTCCGGCCTGGCGGCGGCAAACGCCGCGGGCGGCGCCAGGGCACTCATCGTCATGACGCCGACGACCACTGCAGCTGCGGCCGGCACGGCTCTGCGCCGACCGCTCCGCTGCCGCCTGGACGAACGGGACATCTGCCGTGCCTGCTCGCGCACGAGTCAACTCCCGGGGAATCGTTGGGAAGCCCGCGGCATGTGCCAGGCCCCGCATTTCCGGATGCGACCGTCCGGGGCGATCCTGACCTGCGCTGCAGGTAGGGCTAACCCCCTGGTGCACTCAGCCGATGGGGAAACAAAGACGCGACGGCGTCTGTAGCGCCGACACTGACCGTCAGACTCGCCCTGGACCGGCCACTCGGCTCCCTGCACTCAACCACTCAAGAGCAACGCTCAGTAGCCAACCGGAATACTTGGTCACGCCGTTCGGTCTCGCGTAGTGACACGCGTCGAGCAATAAATCGAACATCCGATCGAATGTGGTGATGGAGTCCATCGCCTTCCCTCACGAACTGGTGCAGGCTCAGCGCGGCTGGAACTCCACGTACCACGCGCTCGCCGCGCCCCACCCCCGCACCTTGCTGCGCCGTCGCCTGCTGCACCTGTCCGCCCGGATCGACTGGCGCCCCTTCTGGACCTCCGATCCCGGCCGGAGCACCGAGGCCCGGATGCCCAGACGTTCACGCAGGTCCTTGCCGCGGTTACGGGCACGCCGGTGACGGAGTGCTCGGAGTCCTATCGGGTGCCGGTGCCGGTGCCGGTGCCGGTGCCGGTGCCGGTGCCGGGGCCGGAGCCGGGCGTGGCCGGTCTGGCCCTGCTCGGAATGGTGGAAACCCTCCAAGGTCGCCTCATCATTACTGTTCCCGGCAAGGTGACCGCCCGGGTCCGCACGGTCCGAGACTTGCAGGACGCGGTGAGTACTCCGGTGGTCGCCGCACCCCTGGACATGTCGACCGGCAAGGACGTCCCCTCATGACCGAACGCATCGTCAGTTCCCGCTCTCGCGGCTTCCTGTTCCTCGACTCACACCCTGCCGGCTGCACCCGGCTTGTCCAGGACATGTGGCAGGCCGTCCCCGAACCGGCGCCGGAGGGTTGTACGGACGCGGACGAAGCGCCGGTCGCGCTTGTGATCGGCTCGTCCGCCGGGTACGGGCTGGCCGCCACCATCGCAGGACTCGCCAGGGCCGGTATCCGGGGCGTCGGTGTGTCCTTCGAGAAGGCGCCCGGCCGCCGAACTGCAACGGCTGGCTGGTACCGGACAGTCGCAACGGCCGAGCTGGCCGTGAAGCACGGGCGGGACTTCGTGTTCCTCAACGGCGACGCGTTCTCCGACACCCTGAAGGACCAGGTCGCCGACCTCCTCTATGAGCGGTTCGGCGGGAAGCTCGACTACCTCGTCTATTCCGTTGCAGCCCCCCGCCGCACCGATCCCGATACCGGTGTTACGTACACGTCCGTGCTCAAGCCGATCGGTGAGGCGTACCGCACCAAGACCCTCGTCTTCGACGGCGATGGGGCACCCGAAGTCACGACAGCCGACACCGGGCCGGCCGAGGGCGACGACATCGAACAGACCGTCGCCGTCATGGGCGGCACGGACTGGGCCCGCTGGATCGACCACCTCGCAGGGCGCGACCTGTTGGCACAAGGGTTCGCCACTGTCGCCCTGTCCTACATCGGGTCGCCGCTGACTGCCGCGATCTACCGGCAGGGCACTATCGGTGCGGCCAAGGCCCATCTGGAACAGACCGCCCGCGACCTGAACGACCGGCTCGTCAAGGAAGTCGACGGCCGAGCCCTGACCTCAGTCAACGGGGCCGCCGTCACCCAGTCCAGCACGGCCATTCCCGGCATCGCGCTCTATGTCGGGCTCCTGCGAGGCGTCCTCGAAGACGCCATGGTCCCGCCGATCGCCCAGCTCACCCAACTCTGGGACCAACTCACTGGCATCGCGCCCCTCGACGTCGACGACGAGGACCGCATCCGCCTCGACACCTGGGAGCTGACCCCCGACGTCCAGGAGGCCGTCGCCGAGCGCTGGAAGAACGCCACCACGGAGAACATCCCGACCCTCGCCGCCCTCGACTGGTTCACAGTCCAGGTGCAGCAGCTCTACGGCTTCGCGGTGCCCGGCATCGACTACGCCGCGCCCGTTGAGATCGACGTCCCTTGGCCCCAGTGCACCTCCTGACACCCGGGAGGAACGCCATGCGGCAGTAACGGCTCGAAGAAGACTGCTCGGGAATGGCCGAGCGGCGCGTGACAGCCCCGAATCCTTCACTGCCGTCCTGACCACTTGCGGCTGATCGCTCGAGCGCCTCGGGGTTTGAACCCCGGGCGGCGGTGAGGCGTTTGCGGCGGGCGCGGACAGTTGGGCGCCGAGGTGCGGGCGTTCGCGGCGCACGATGAAGCCGGTGCCGGCCGGGTAGCCCGTGAGGTCGACCAGCCCGGTCAGCTCGGTGACCTCGGCCCCGGGGCGCAGGGATCCGTCTTCCATGAGTCCTACGAAATTGCCCGCCGACGACTACTACGCCTCCCTGCCCAAGCACATCGCCGGGGCCGGAGCGATCATCCACGACGCAGCAGACCGCATCCTGGTGGTCAAACCATCCTACCGTGACGACACCTGGGAGATACCCGGCGGCGCGCTGAGCGCGGGAGAGGACCCACTGCAAGCGGCCCGGCGCGAGGTCAGGGAAGAGCTGGGTATCGACCTCGCGCCGGGCCGACTGCTGGTCGTCGACTGGGTACCGGAGCAGGTCGATGGCCGTCCACCACTGGTCAACTACCTTTTCGACGGCGGTCTGATGTCCCAGGACGAGGGTGAGAACCGCATCCACCTGGACTCGGACGAGCTTACCGAATGGCGGCTGGCCACCTCCGCCGAGTGGGACACCCTGTTCGCCCCGCACCTGGCCCGCCGCCTGCACGCTTCCTCCCGCACCCTGGCCGAGGGCAGCACCGTCTACCTGCAGCACGGCTTCGACCCCACGCGTCCCGAGAGCTGACGCCCTCGCCACTCTTCCGGTCGGCGCGGGCGCCGACCGGCTGTGACGCCGCCTCCCATGTGCCGGTCGGTCTACGTCGTACCGGGGCGCCGGCTCCCAGGCCCGAGTGCCGTTTGAGGGCGTCGGCTCAAGCGAGGAAAGCGGCGGCGGCAACAGCACGCATGCCGAAATTCCGCCAGGCCGGCAAGCACCCCCTGATGTCGGAAGGGCTCACGCTTGGCTCCTTGGGGAGATAGGAGGTGTGCAGACATGCTCGCCTGACTGCAGTAACCCGGCGCGCGCAGCGAACCTCTTGTGGCAAAGCTGTTGGCCATACGCGCTCCCGCCGTCCACTCGGCGAAAGACTAGAGAAGGTTTTCCTGTGCGTTTGTACGGAATAGCTCTATGGCTCACGATTCCTATGGCAGTTCCTCTCATGGCGGCACCGGCCGGGGTGACGACGGCCGGTGCCGCCAGAGGGACGATGCCGGGAGGTCCTCTTTCGCTTTCGGTGTGGCGGGCCGGAGTACTTCCGGAGCCGGCTATCGAAGCCGCGCGGCCGTTCCCAGCCCTCGGAGCGACGGCAGTGGCATTCCCCCATGCGGCGCCTCGGCCCGCCATCGTGTCGCGGACCCAATGGCAAGCCGACGAGACCCAGCGCGACCCCCATGCCCACTACGCGGAAGGGGTGGCGGCGGTCTTCATCCATCACACCGACACCCCCAACGGCTACGACTGCGCGGACGTCCCGCGTACCCTGCGCAATCTGTATACGGGCCAGACTCGTGACCGGCGATGGGGGGACCTCGGCTATAACTTCCTCGTCGACAAATGCGGCACCATTTACGAAGGCCGTGCCGGCGGTGCGGACCGTCCCGTCATCGGCTCCCACACCATCGGGTTCAACCAAGGCACTGCGGGGATCGCGGCGATTGGTACCTTCGGAAGAGGGACGCCAGTGCCCGCAGCCATGGAACATGCGATCGCGGCCCTCGCAGCCTGGAAACTCAGCCTGCGCGGCATCGACCCCACCAGCAAGGTGCGGCTCACGTCCATGAATGACAAGAGTCGCTATACGAAGGGAACTTCAGCCGAATTCGATGCCATTTCCGGCCACCGCGACGGCTATGCCACTGACTGCCCGGGGGAGGCGCTTTTCGCCCGACTCCCTGCGATCCGTATCATGGCTGCAGGCCTGCAAGGAAGGTCTCCACGAGCATTCTCTGGTGCCGGGCTTCCCCCGGGCTTGCAGAGCCTCCACCGAGGCGTCCAGTGACAGTTCGTCAGAACCGGTATACAGGAAATGTGCGGACCGTCGGCTTCGTAGGCAGCTTGGCAATCGTAGGCACCTTGGCAATGGCCCTTGACCTCGGTTTTCGGATGCGGCGACAAGGCGGTGGCTGTCGTCAACTCGGGCGCTCCGGACCAGAAGCTGAGGCCACTCCAGCTCGCCCTTCTGGCTCCGGCGCGACTGCTATCCCAGGCTCTCGGCTATCGCCAAGTCACCGCCACCCGTCTCATACCGAAGCCGGTGGCATCTGGAGCCGATTCGCCCATGGTGGCCACTTACGGTAACGACAAACGCCGCTTGAACGGAGCACACGAGATGCGCGGCGGGGGGGAGCTTCCCCACTCGGCCCACTGCCTGTTCCGCTTCCGCGCGTGCCCTGAGTCCGGTCCTCGGAGTCCTGAGCAAGGTTGCCTGCCGTCGATCCGGGGTCTTCGACGGAGCAGGTCTCGCACCAGCGGCCCGCGCTGTGTGAGAAGGACTCATCGTTCGAAGGATGAGCGCCCTGCACCGCACCCCCCAACGTTTCACCCTTCGCGGGCTGAAGGCTGTGACGCCCTGCCCGCCGACGCAACCTTTCCGTGTGCCCGGGGTGCCTATGCGGGGGGCCACCGGTGCGCTGGGCTTCCTCGCCACTCCACCCACCGAGGATCGTCAAGAACTTCTTCTGGGTCCGACAGGCCGGCGCCCTCAAGGAACGCCACCACATCGCGATCGGAGTGGGCCAGCCCAAGGACTTCGTCCCCGCCGCGCCGGTGCACGCTCACTATTCGCCCTCCTGTGGGGGACGGTGTGTCCACGATGATCATCGCACCACTCATGCAACCAGAATGCCGCTGTTCTTCGCGCGCCGCAGGTCGACGTGGTCGAAGCACCGCGCGTGCTCCTTGATCAAGTCGATCAAGGAGGCTTTGCACGCATGGGCCGCTCGGGATTGCCTTCGGCGGTCGAGCGTTCACCAACGGTCACCATGCCTGTGCGGCCCGCTCCACCGCATCCTCGGCGAGAGGACCCGTCGGCCCTGCTGACTCAGCGGGTGATCAGCACGCCGACCTCTTCGAAGAGCACCTGGCGCGAACGATGGACTATGCGGCACCGGCTCGTCGCGTTCCCGACCCCGCGGTTCAAGACGTGATCACGTCTGGTGGGGGCCCTGAGGAGGCTTGGAAGCTGCCTGTGTGGATCGTTGCCGAGACCGGCAGGCCGATCGGGCAGGTCGTGAGGGACCTGGGGATCAACGAAACAACCCTGAGCACGTGGGTGTCGCGGGCGAAGAAGGCAGGTGGGGTCGGGGCGCTTCCCGTGCCTGAGCGTGCGGGGCTGGCCCGGCTGTGGCGGCAGGATGCGGAGAAGAGCAAGCGGATCAAGGAGCTGGAGATGGAGCGTGACGCCCTCAAACGCGGCATGGCCCTGTGGGCGAAGTAGCTGAGGGGGCCCCGGCGGTACTCGTCGGGGTGATCAGCGATCAGAGGATCGAGTGCGGCATCCCGCACACCGTCGCCTGCCGTGCCCTGGGCGTGTCAGAGGCGTGGTTCTACAAGTGGCTCCGTCGCCCGGCCGAGCCCACCAAGCGCGAGGTCAGGAGGGCGCGGCTGGAGGAGAGGATCACGCACTTCTTCCGCGCGTCCGGCGACACCTCCGGCTCGCCGCGGATCACGCTGGACCTGTGGGCCGAAGGCTGGCAGGTCTCGGTGAACACCGTTGCCGACATCATGGCCTACCTGGGCCCGCAGGGTCGCAGGCCGCCGCGCCGAAGGCGCTCGCTAACCCGGCAGGGCAAGCGCCGAGCAGCTCCTGACCTGGTGCATCGCCGGTTCGATGCCGTCGCGCCCGACGTGTTGTGGGTCGGCGGCATGACCGAGATCGAGACCGGCGAGGGCAAGCCCCGCCTCGCCTCCGTCCTGGACCTCTCGCGCCGCCTGCTCGGCTACGCGATGGGCGCGCACCACGACGCGGCCCTGGTGGGAGCGTCGCTGAACATGGCAGCCGCGACCCGCGGCGGCCAGGTCGACGGCGTGATCTTGTGGTGCAGTCCATGGGACGCGTTGGATCAGCCCTGGACAGCGCCGCTGCCGAGTCCTTCAACTCGCTGATCAAGGTCGAGTACGTCCACCGGCACCACTTCGCCACCCGCACCGAGGCCCGGCTGAAGATCGCCACCTGGATCACGGACTTCTACAACCCGCGCCGCCGACACGGCGGGGCCGCCGGCCTGCCGCCCATCGAGTTCGAACGCACCATCAGCGAAGCACGCGAGAACCACCATCAGAAGGACCAAACCGCATGAGGAAGCCGTCTACGTTTCCGGAGGACTGACAGTGGGTGTGGTGGGTGGTGGGTGATGGGTGTTCGGGGTGGGGGTGGGGTGCTGCCGGGTGGGTGAGGGGGTGGGGGGTTTGTCGCTCGGGTGGGCTAATTGTGTGCCAGGGAGGCTTATTTTATTGTTATTTGACGGCATGTCAGGTGATGGCGAAGGGTGTGGGAGGCGGGGTGTTTACACCCGGTCGGCCCTGTGGTGAGACG
>NZ_JBFBCG010000100.1:0-21877 GCF_040683105.1 Streptomyces sp. NPDC051020
GTCTCGCTCGGTTCTCATGGGTCTCGACAACCACATGATCACCAGCACCGTGCCTGCTCTGCTCTCCGGGGTCCCTTGCCACACAACGGACATGACGCCACGTCACTCACGAGACCGGCGAACCGGACCAATCCCAATCGCGCAATGCCCCTGGGCCGGAGCCGGCGGTAGTGGGTGGCGCAGGAGCCGCCGATCAGCCGGCAGGCGGCGGCGAAACGGCTCATGACATGTGCCGCAGCTGCGTACGCGCCCTGCCTATCAGGCCGGGGAATCGGATGCCCGACCTGATAGGCGCGAATGCCCCCAAGTGCCTTCACCCCGCAGCGCCGGAGCTATGAGACGCCCCTTAGCTAGCCTTCTGCTTCTTCTCTCCGCACAACAGAGCTTCCGCTTGCACTTCTGAAGGCCCCAACTTTTCGTGAACACCGCAGCTGAACAGACCCACATAGGTGGGATTCGACCAACTGTTCACGGTTCCCCGAATCATATTTCCTCCCTCCGCGCATCCATACACAAAGTTCGCTTCTATCACGTCAACCCCGACAACGCTCGCCATGACGCCGGAGTATTTACCAGTGAATTCTGTCTTCAAAACCTTGTCGTCCGGATCCATGGCGAAGATTTTCCCCGTCGGCTCTAGATCGATTCCTGTCGCCTCCTCGAGAGAGGAGATCGCGGATGACGGGTTCACATTATTTAGACCGGGGGATTGAGTGATGGCGGCACGGATGGTGCGGATGGGCTCCAACTCGAACGATGCGTGAACTGACTTTCCCTTGGGAATTTCAAATCGCTGAGGATCGGATACCGCCGCCAGCACCTGGCGCTTCTGGATATTTCCCCAATGGAATTTACCATCTTGACAGGTCCATTCCTTCGGGGTCGGTCGACTGGCTGTGGATGAGGACGATGCAGGAGCGACACGGTTCGCGGCACCGGCACTGCATGCCGCAACCAGGAGAACCATGGATGCCGCTCCAAGTAGACGCAGACATGTATTCATCTATTTTTCCAAATTGACGGGAGTGGAGTGCCAAATTAGCTCGGTCAGCAGCCCTTGTTGATTGCCAGCTTTGCCAGGCCATCGCGAGGCTTTATGCCGCATCGATACGTGTCCGAGTAGTTCACGGTGGAGAAGCTGTGCCCCTTCGCCGTGTAGGTCTTCGTGTGATAAACCTGACTCTTGCAGTGGTAGCCGTACTCGACTCCCTGAACTTGGCGCCGCCCATGGTAGAAAACCCACGTGTGCCCGGATGGAAGCGAAGTCTCCCATTGGTACGAGGTTGACTTCGTGCGGAAGCGAGCGTGACACTTACCGCTAACGCTTCGGTAAAGGCCAAGGCAGCCTTCATAGCCGACGCAAAAGTAGACACCGGGATAAGCATCACTGGCACCGGGGATCGGGAGTGAGGACCAAGCTTTGCTTCCCGTCGTCACCGGTCTCGACCTTCGCAGCCACCCTGGCTTGGTGTTCGGGCTCACCAGAGACCTGATTCTTACTCGAGTCCCACATCATCGGCGCGGGAGCCTCGGCGACCAGCTCGCCGTCGGTGTCCTTCAGCAAGAGGTGTCCGGAGTCCGCTTGGGACAACTTGAGCCCGTCAAGGTCCAACGGGATGCGGTAGGTGACCGTGCTGTCAGGGGCTTTGTCCAGCACTACGTTTTGTGAGAAACCCTGCGCGAGCGCGGTGACTTTGAGGGTTTGCCCGCCGCCCAGGACATAGGACGCTGTGGCGTCCTTAACCGTGGGGGCAGGAAGTTCGTCTTCCCAGCCCAGGCCGAAGGTCTTGGCTCCCTTGGACACCGATGCCAACGCGGTGTCTCCGCCATCGGATATTGCGATGTCCGCGGCAGCCACATCCGGTGTCAGGCTCGAGCCAGTATCCGACAGCGAGGTGTCGATGTCGTGCCATGCGCCATTCAACTTGGCGCGGATCGGTCCCGCGTAGATGGCAGTTTGCAGTTCGCTGCTGGGCAGCGCCCATGTGGTGGAGTCCGACGAGCGTGCGGACAAGACCTCGATCTTCCGGTCCTGCAGCCGTGCCATCAACAGCGCAGATGCCTCATCTTGCGCCTGGGCCGGCCCCTCGGACTTTACGGACGACGTATCGGAAATTACAGCTGCGTCCACAGCAACGCCATGCTCAGTTGCCTGCACCACCACGGCGGCTTCCACAGCCAAGACAAGCGATGCTGCACCCGCAAAGCGGCGTAGCCGCCTACGCCGCGACAGTGCAGCGTGCGCACTGGGCGGACCTGGCGGCCTGCCCGCGAACCAAAGAGTCATCACATCCCTTTCAGAGATCCCTGCATGAGAGAACGATGAGAGAGATATAAGACCAGGGGTCCGAAACCCACGTGACCGGGGGAGATGAGCCTCCGACTTCGCTCCTCGATCCGCCTGACAACAGGAATTTATGTCCGCATTAGGTGATCTTGATCAACCTCTTCACGAGTCGTTCACCGCGACTTTACGTCAATAAATGGCAAAGTGAGAGTTGGTGAAGAATTTACTTCGCGATTCCCGAAGCTCGACTTGTGTTCATCAACTGGCCATCCATGTAGTCAAATTGAGCGACCTTCAGAGACCTATACGAACTGATTGTTAGGGGCGCTTGGGGGTGGAGCGGGCCAGCCTTCGTGTCATCAGCCTGATCACGGGCCACTTGACGAAGGGGTGGCCGGTCGAGTCTGTCTCTGGCCGGTCCCCCTCGTCCATCAGATGAGGAAGAAGCAGTGACCGCCACCATCTATAAGAAGCTCCTGGTGTTGAGCTTCGTTGCCATGTTTTTCGTCATTGCCGGATTCGTCGGCGGTCTGACGCTGGCCGCGTTCGGCGATGCGGTGAAGGCCTGTGCAACAGGCGGGGCCGTCGTTGCGGGCACCGTCTTCGGTTTCGGCCTGGCGGCCCTCGCCCTGTTTTTCGAGCCTGCGGACGGTCCCGGCCAGAATCAGCCGGGGCCGCCCACGACGTGACTATCGCACCGGGCAGGCGTCGGTCGTACAGTCCTCATCGGTGGAGTCCTCGACGGACCTCAGGTCGTACGAGTTGAACTCCTCCTCGGTGATCCGCTCGTACGGAGCCTGCGCCCGTCCGGCATAGGGATCGCGCCCTTCAGGTCCGGCAGCCAGCTCTTGATGATCGCGGCGGCCTCGTCGACCGAGTACTTCCCTTCGGGGAAGTTCACGGTGTACGAAACAGCGTTGTCGGCGTAGGTCTGGTACATGGCTTGGAAGGCAAGCATCGCGTTCAGGTCGATCTCGTCCGCCGATTCCACGATCGCCGCGTCGTAGCCCATGGCCTCGACCTCGGCGACCAGCTTCTCCTTCGTGGGGAAGGCGACGACCATCGATTTGCCGCTCTGGTCGTACACGTCCTTCTCGACGAGGAAGCCCTGGATCATGCAGTCCTGCACCGTCGCAGCCTGCGCCGGGTCGCGCATCGAAAACCGGATGCGTCGGACGAAGTGCCGGGCGTAGATCGGGTGGGTGCCCTCGCTCACGCCGGGGAGCTTCGCGATCGATCCGGTCGGGGCGACGGTCGTCACCTTCGCCGGCTCCGGAACGCGCAGCTCGAAGGCGTACTCGCGAACCGTGTCGCACAGGTCGTTCAGCAGGTTGCGGAACCCGTACCCGTACGGGGCCTCGGAATACCGGACGCCCTGCTTGGCGAGCAAGCCGTGCACGCCGAGGTGACCGACACCGACGCGCCGCTTTGGGTGCATGACGTGGCGCTGTTCGTCGTCGGTCATGTCGCCGTACGTCGCCCGGATCAGGAAGCGCGTCATGAACTTGTGCGCCCACTCCAGGCCCTTGCGGTCGACCGAGCCACCCTTGACCTGCGGCGCGAAGTGGTCGAGGTTCACGTGGCCGAGCACGCACGCACCTGTCGGAGGAATCGCGATCTCTCTCCGCACGGGTTGGTGGCGACGACCTCGTTGATCTCGCCCTCGTTGGAGCAGGTCGCGTTCCAGTAGCCGGACTCGCCGTTGGCGAGCATCGCCTTGACCGCCGTCTCATGTACGGCTGAAGCCTCGATGTTCAGGGGGTGGTCGGCGTTGCCGAGCGCGTCGATGAAGTCCTGGTCGATCTCGACCGAGATGTTCGTCGTCCAGTGCTTGCTGCCGTCCTTCTTGCAGCAAGGAAGCAGCTCCAGCCCACCTTCTACGTGCCGTCGCCACCTGCAACGCCCGCTCCCTGATGTACTTCCTCTCGCTCCGCACGACGGACGAGGCAAGCAAGTTCCCGAGCTTCCCCCAGCGGGAGATCGAGATGGCAGCCGAGCAGATGGAGGAGAACTTCGCCGTGCACATGCCCGTCACGCACGCCGCTTTCCAGAAGCATGGGCGAGTGGCCCCGTGACCCGACCCGAAGAGCTGATCAAGCGGTACCCGACCCTGTTCGACTCCGAGCGTGAAGCCAAGCTCCCCGTGTGGGCGCAAGCCAAGCTCGGCGACCTCCGCCTCGTGCTCCTGGGCGAGGCAGAGGAGAGCGACCACCTGCGAGCGGACATCGACCGCATGAGCGGCACCATCGACCGCCTGAACACCGAGCTCGACCGCCACGCGAGCGGCCACCACAACTGACGACATGACAAAGCCCCAGCACCCCCGAAGGGGGGTGGCCGGGGTTTCGTCGTACCTGCTAGTCCTCGTTCGCCGCGAGGTCCCGCCACTCGATCTTCACGTGGTCATCGGGCGTCATCAGACGGGCATGCTTGCCCTTGGCCGGCAGGAACGTGACCTCCACACAGAAGTCGACCCATGCCCGACGGGTCGGGAGCGGAGTATCGGCCCACCCCTCGATCAGCCCGGCAATGCCGGCCACCGGATCGAACGGCGGGATGCCCGCGACGTTGACTATCTGGGACTCGATCCTTTCGAGCTTGTTCCGAAGGGCCTCACTGCCTGCCGTCATTTGAGACAGGTTGATCGCACCCTCCGCGTAGGCCATGGCGAGCCCGTCAAGGCGCTCCCGGAGAGCCTGGGCCTCCGCGTGCAGGTGCGCCGTGTCCGAGGCGCTGGCGCTCTGTCCAGAGCCCAGGACTGACGGCAGGAAGTCCGGCCAGACCATCCGAGCGAGCGTTGCAGTGGTCGCCCGCTTGTCGGCGATGCTCCGGGGCGTCCGGGTGTGAGTGTCAGCGCATCCGTAGACCGGCACGCCTCGGTAGCCGCGACCGCTGCCCGTTTCCCCGCACACCCCACACAGACCGATTCCGGTGAGCAGGGTCTGAGGCGTACGGCCCGTGCGCTTGCCTCCGCTGAACCGTTCCGGGTTGTTGAGGATGGCGACGGCCCCGTAGTGGACGTCGGCGTCGAGAATGGCCGGCCACGCCCCCTTGCCCATGACCTCGCCCCGGTACGTCGCCTGCCCGACGTAGCGCGGCGACGTGAGTACCTGCTTGACCCCTCGCAGGGTCCACGCCTTCCCGCCCGCCGCGATTCCGCGCGGAGACAGGCGCCCGGCCTCCGTCCACCGTCGAGCGACCGCCGAGAGGGACTCGCCGGTCAGGATCATCGCCGCACCCTCGCGGATGGCCTCCGCCTCGTCCGGGAGGATCGTCACATGGTCGTCGGCGTACCCGAAGGGCCGGATTCCCGCCGTGTACGGCTTACCGGCGCGAGCGGCCTGGAGGTTGGCCAGCTTCTGTCGCTCAGCCTTCTGCTCACCTTCGTACGTGGCCCACGCCGTGACCGTGCGAGCCACAGCTCGCCCTGCCGGTGTCGAGAGGTCGAGGTGTCCGGCCATGACGGCGTGGACGTTGACCCCGATGTCGATCACGCGCTCCAGGTCGCGCGTGACGCGGATGAGCCTGTCGGTGTGCCAGCAGACGATCACTTCCGGCTTGCTCGCGAGCATCGCCTCGAAGTCCGGGCGGACGACGGTCTTCTTCGTGGCGCTGAGGTCGTTGTCGGTGAAGATGCGTCCGACCTCGAAGCCGAGCTGCTTGCAGAGCTTGCGGCACTCCTCTTCCTGGCGGGCGACGCCCAGCTCTTCGCCCGTGAGATCCATACTGATCCGTACGTAGATGCTGGCCCGCATGACGGGCCCTCCCATACGATTGGTCATGGCAGGACGTTACCCCTTATCGATACCGCTCATTCGGCACGGTGATGGGCAACCTCGCCATCTGCGGTGGCCAGAACGTCTATCCGCGGGAGATTGAGGAATTCCTCTACGCCCACCCGAAGGTCGCGGACGTGCAGGTGGTGGGCGTACCGGACGCCACGCGCGGCGAGGAGATCCTGGCCTGTGTCATCCCCGAAGATCCGGCGGACCCGCCGAGCCTGGACGAGGTGACGGAGTGCTGCCGCGAGCAGCTTGCGCACTACAAGATCCCGCGGAGGCTGCAGATCCTGGAGGCCTTCCCGATGACGGTCAGCGGGAAGGTCCGGAAGATCGAACTGCGGGAGAACTACGGATAGTCGGTGACGCGGGGGGTGGTGCCCGGGGCGCGGTCAGGCGGCTTCGATGATGTCGCCGGCGGTGCCGCGGGTCGCCGCCGCCCACTCGATGAGCAGTACCTCGTACGCCGCGGACTCCACGGACGACCAGTCCTGCCCGGCTTGCGCGTCCACCAGCGCACGGATCGCCTCGTTCGCCTCGACGGCGGACGGGTGCGTCGGCTGTGCGGCGTGCAGCGGGTCGGAAGAGGGGGAATGCCGTGGAGTTAAGACCATGAGCGCTATCTTACGGCCGCCCACTGACAGAGCCCGAACAATTGTGGCCCCCAGGCGCGAACGTGACCGATTGCACTCGCTGTCGCCGACCGGTTCCGCTCCGGGGTCAGGAGGTTGAGGCCCGGTCAGAGTTCGCGTCGCATGCAGACCCTCGGCCAGCGGTCCAGGCCGTGTTCCGCCTCCTCCGCCCTGATCTTCCGCAGCCCGTCGGTGAGTTCGGCCTCCGCGAGCGTACGGAAGCCGAGGCGCGTGTAGTACGGCGCGTTCCACGGGACATGGGAGAACGTCGTCAGAGTGAGGGCGGCGAGCCGCCGGTCGCCCGCCCAACCGGCCACGTGATCGATGAGCGCGCGGCCCACGCCGCGCCGGGCGGCGGACGGATGGACCGAGACCTGCTCGACATGGGCCGCGCCGTCGACCTCGTCGGCGATCAGGTAACCGACGGGGCGGTCGTCGGATTCGACGGCAACCCAGGCGCGGCCGGCCCCGCGGTAGTCGTCCAGGAGGTCGAGGGGTGGCGGCTCGTCGTCCGAGACGGCGGACATGCCGAGGGTGCGGAACGGTTCGCCGGCGGCGCGCTCGATGTCCTGGAGCAGCGGGAGATCGGAGCGGCGGGCGGGACGGATACGCATGCCGCCAGTATGGCGTCGGCGGCCGGTGCGCGGGGGCAGGGGCCCTGGACTGCCGCCCGCGGGTGCCCGTTCGAGCGCTGTCCCCCACGTCACTTGGTGTCCGCCCGGCCCGGCGCACGCGACGCCTGCCGCGCACGGCGCATCAGGGGAAGCGGGCGACGGACATCAGGGATCGCGGAACCGGCGATCGGGCTCGGCCTCGCGCGGCCCGGTTCCGTCATGGACGGGCCGGATCGCGTAGGGCTCCTGGCGGACTGTCAAGCACAACAAACGCCTGCCAAGGGTGATGCCGCTGGTACTGAGGGGGCGTGTGGAGGCGTTTGTCGATTCCTGTGTGACCCCGATGTCATCTGTGGCGCATGCAGCCGATTGGCTACCTTCTGTAGCGGGCCGATTGCACACGGCGACATAGGGGTTGGTGTGTGCAGCGGCGGGATCGGAGAAGTGAACGTGAAAACTTGCAAGCGGTGGGCTGTGGGCCTGGGAGCCGTCGCGACCAGTGCCGCGCTGATGTCGGGCTCATTCAGCCCGGCCGTCGCCAGCGACTCCGCGGGGGCAGCCCCACGGTCTGTCGTCGCCAAGCAGCTGACCCTGAGGCTGGCCGCCGCTCCGGGCCAGCTCGCCAACGTACAGGGAGCGGCCCAGGGCAACGGCGTCCCGATCATCCAGTACCCGTGGTCCGACGCGCCCAACGAGCGCTGGGAAGCGAATGCGGTCGGGGGCGGCTACTACCGGTTCAGGTCCGTCAGCAGCGGCAAATGCCTCAACGTCAACGGCGGCAGTAACGCCAACGGAGCCCAGATCATCCAGTACACCTGCGGCCACGCCGGCAACGAACTGTGGAGGCTCGTGCCCAAGGGCATCGGTTACCAGATCGTCGTCAAGTCCAGCAACAAGTGCCTCAACGTCGCGGGGGGAGTAGGCGCCGGACGCCCCCTCATCCAGTACGACTGCACCGACCAGGGTGCGACCAACGACGTCTGGCTGACCGTCTGGGAACCCAACAACCTCTGAGTCCTCGCGGGGGTCCGTGAGAGGCGTTGACGCGGTGTGGCTGGGCCCTCCTTCGGGGGACCCAGCCACGTTCGGTCGTGGACAGTGGGCAACGGACAGCGCGACAACACCCAGGATGAGGACGATCCTCCGCCTTGCGGTGCACCGCATCTGACGCCGCGCGCTGATCCACCAGGGATTACGGGACAGCCCTTAGGCTTGCCGTGCCTATCGTGAAAAGAACCCCAGCGGCGGCGTCGAGGCAGGGCGGACGTGATGGAACCGGAGATCGATTATGCAGCGGTGTTCCAGGCCCTGCCCGGCGCGGTGGCGCTGCTTACCCCGCAGCTGGTCTACGCGGACGTCAACGAAGAGTTCCTGCGCGTGATGGGCCGCACCCGCAGCCAAGTCATCGGCCGCTACCTGCGCGACGATTTTGCCCACAGACCGAACGATGCCGGCGCGGCTGTGGTGCGCAACATCGAGGCGTCACTACGCCGGGCGGTGGAAACCGGTGAGCGCGACACCATGGAGCTGCAGCGCTACGACATGGAGGATCCCGACGGGCCCGGGATGCTGGGCGAGCGCTACTGGACCATGATCAATATTCCCGTCCTCGGTTCGGACGGGCGGGTGACGCTGCTGATGCACCGCGTGGAGGAGGTCACCGAACTCATCCGCGCCCGCGTGGTGGCGCTGAGCCTGCAGGAGGCGATGCTGCCCGCCCTCCGCCCGGCCGGGCGCCACCCGGCGGCCGCACGCTACCGGCCCGCCATCGACGCGCTGGATGTGTGCGGTGACTGGTACGACCTGGTGGAACTGCCCGGCGACCGCATCGCGGTCGCCGTCGGTGACGTCGTCGGCCACGGCCTGCCTGCGGCCCAGGTGATGGGGCAACTGCGCAGCGCGCTGAGTGCCGCCTCCCGCGTCACCGAAGGCCCCGCCCGTGCCCTGGAAGCTCTCGGGCTGTACGCCCGCTCGGTCGACGGCGCCGAGAACACCACTGTGGCCAACACGTTCATCGACTGGAACACCCACACCATCACCTACAGCAGCGCGGGGCACCCTCCGCCGGCTCTCCTGCACGGGGACGGAACCGTCGAGTTCTTGGACCAGGCCACCGACCCCCCGCTCGGCGCCCGCCCCGAACCCGCTCCCCGGCCCCAGGCCACCGTGCCCTTCACTGAGGGGTCCGTCCTCGTGCTGTATACCGACGGCCTGATCGAGCGCCGCCGCGAAGACATCGACGCCGGTCTCGCACGGCTCGCCCGCTCTCTGGCCGGCCACCGGACAGCCGACCCCGAAACGCTCGCGGACGCCCTGCTGGCCGACCTGCTCCCGCTCGGTGGCGTCACCGACGACACCGCCCTGGTCGTCGTGCGGCTGTGACCCGGCCGCCGTGTCCGGACGCCCTCAGCCCCCGGTGGAGAGCAGCTCGTCCGCCGGGTAGTTCACCGGCTGCGGGGTCCCGGTGAGGTCCATGACGAAAAGTGGGATGCCGAGCCCGTCGGCGCACCCCCTGGCGTCCTGCGCATACCCCGCCAGCGAGAAGAAGACGCTGGTCACCGATGCGTTGAGGGCGTTCAGCCAGAGACATTCGACGTCGCGCAGGGTGCTCGGCCGGGTGGTCGAGTCGACCTGGGCGATCAGTCCGGCGGCGCGCAGATCGATGCGGGACGAAGGCCGCTTCGCCGGTATGACGACGTCGCGGTAGCCCAGCCACCGCAGATACATGGCGGCGGCGGTGACCGCGTCGCGGCCGGTGCGGATCGTCATCGGCCGGAACGGCGGGCGGGGCGCGGGTGCCGTGCGCGGCAGCGGGATGTGGGTCGGCCGGACTTTGTCCGCCGGATCGGCGCCGGCCGCCGTGACCGGCCTGACCGGGATCCGCAGCACCGTCCCGCACGGGCAGCACAGCTCCGGCTGCGGCCACTGGTCGTGGCGCCCGCAGGCGCGGCAGCGCACGGTCACCCAGTCGTCGTTCCAGGTGCGGTGCGTGATCGGCTCGGGCGCGGCGCCGCGCAGCATCGGGGCGGCGGTGGGGGACCCGCACGGGCACGGGTAGACCGGTGTGAGGTACGCGTGCTCGCGGCGGCAGGCCGGGCAGCGTACCGGCACGGACTCCACCATGGCCTCCCTCCGGCACTGCTGCCGCCCCGGTGTCTGCCTTCGGGCACGTCGGCCCTCCGCGGCCGTCACCGTCCGACCGCACCCCGTGCCCCCATGCTCCACCACGAGTGGGGCGTGGGGGAGCGACTTGGAGGATTCGCGGCTCTTCCGGCAGTGCGTGGCAGCGGCCTGGCGCCCTCTCTTGACGTCCGCCGGGCCTCCGCTTAGATTGCTTCCGCATAGTAGAAACGAATTTCCGCAATACGGAATTGGTGCTCTCAGGTGGCGCGACAGGGCCCGACTCCACCAGGTCCGAGCAGGAGTACTCGCATGCCTCGAATGACCGCTGCCCGAGCGGCAGTTGAGATCCTCAAGCTGGAAGGCGTCAGTCACGCGTTCGGCGTGCCGGGAGCGGCGATCAATCCCTTCTACGCGGCGCTCAAGGCCGGCGGTGGCATCGACCACACCCTGGCCCGCCATGTCGAGGGCGCGTCCCACATGGCCGAGGGCTACACCCGGAGCAGGGCCGGCAACATCGGCGTCTGCATCGGTACGTCGGGTCCCGCCGGCACGGACATGATCACTGGGCTCTACTCGGCGATCGCCGACTCCGTCCCCATTCTCTGCATCACCGGCCAGGCGCCGGTGGCCAAACTCCACAAGGAGGACTTCCAGGCCGTCGACATCGCGTCGATCGCCAAGCCGGTGACCAAGGCCGCGACGACCGTCCTGGAGGCCGCACAGGTGCCCGGCGTCTTCCAGCAGGCCTTCCACCTGATGCGCTCGGGCCGCCCGGGTCCGGTCCTCATCGACTTGCCCATCGACATCCAGCTGACCGAGATCGAGTTCGACCCGGAGACGTACCAGCCGCTGCCCGTCTACAAGCCGGTCGCGTCCCGTGCCCAGATCGAGAAGGCGATCGGTTTTCTGCTCGCCGCCGAGCGCCCGTTGATCGTCGCCGGTGGCGGCATCATCAACGCCGACGCCTGCGAACTCCTCGTCGAGTTCGCCGAGCTGACCGGCACCCCGGTCATCCCGACGCTGATGGGCTGGGGCATCCTCGCCGACGACCACGAGCTCAACGCAGGGATGGTCGGCCTCCAGACCTCGCACCGCTACGGAAACGCGAACTTCCTGGAGTCGGACTTCGTCCTCGGCATCGGCAACCGCTGGGCCAATCGCCACACCGGCGACCTGGCCGTCTACACCAAGGGCCGGAAGTTCGTCCACGTCGACATCGAGCCCACCCAGCTCGGCAAGATCTTCCCGCCGGACCTCGGTATCGCCTCGGACGCCCGGGCCGCGCTGGAACTCTTCGTCGAGGTGGCCAAGGAGCTCAAGGCCGCGGGCAAGCTGCCGGACCGCAGCGCCTGGGCCGCCTCCGCCCAGGAGCGCAGGGCGAAGCTGCAGCGCCGCACCCACTTCGACCAAGTGCCGCTGAAGCCGCAGCGGGTGTATGAGGAGATGAACCGGGCCTTCGGGCCGGAGACCCGCTATGTCACCACGATCGGCCTCTCCCAGATCGCCGGCGCGCAGATGCTGCACGTCTACCGGCCGCGCCACTGGATCAACTGCGGCCAGGCCGGCCCGCTCGGCTGGACCATCCCGGCCGCGCTGGGGGTCGCCACCGCCGACCCCGAGGGCCAGGTCGTCGCGCTCTCCGGGGACTACGACTTCCAGTTCATGCTGGAGGAGCTGGCGGTCGGTGCGCAGCACAACATCGGGTACGTTCATGTCCTGGTGAACAACTCCTACCTGGGGCTGATCCGCCAGGCGCAGCGCAACCTGGACATCAACTTCCAGGTCAACCTGGAGTTCGAGAACATCAACTCGCCGGAACTGGGCGTCTATGGCGTCGACCACGTCAAGGTCGTCGAGGGGCTGGGCTGCAAGGCGATCCGGGTCACCGGGCCGGACCAACTGCTGCCCGCGTTCGAGGAGGCCAAGAAGCTGGCCGCCGAATTCCGCGTCCCCGTGGTCGTCGAGGCGATCCTGGAGCGCATCACCAACATCTCGATGAGTGGCGCCGGGATCGACGCCGTCAACGAGTGGGAGGACATTGCCACCGAGCCGGGCCACGCTCCCACGGCGATCCGCCCGTTCGTCGCGAGCTGACGCACCACTCCTCGGTACGTCTCCCAGGTGGGGGGCGGATCACCGGAACCCGGTGATCCGCCCCCCATCTGCCCGTCCTGACCAGGCCGAACACGGCCGACACCCCTACCCGTAGTACTTCAGAGCTACGCGGAAGGTGCCCTCCGCGGGTGGACGCCGACGACACGGTCCGCTCCCTAGCTTCTGTACCGGAAGCACGACCGACATCCGGTACGGAAGGACCATCCACTTATGGCGTCCCGCCAGCCCAGGAGCCGCCCCCGCACGCGCCGCCTCTTCACGGGCCCGCGCGGCGCCCGTGCCCTCCTCGCAGCCCTCGTCATCGCCGCGGTCACCGTGCCCCTCTCGGGGGCGGCTCGCCCCTCGGCCGTCCCGGCACCCGCCCCCGCCGCTCTCGCCCCGCTGCGCGCGACCCCCGCCGCCCTGGACGAGCGGTACGCCACCAACCGCGGTTCCATCCGGGCGGCCGAACGGATGGCCACCGGCCACGGCGACCGGAAGCGGGCGGCCGCGCTGCGCGAACTGGCCGACCCGGCACGCCACTTCCTCTCCTTCGACGGCCGCGAAGGTGGCCGCGGCGTCGAGGTCTTCGGTGATCTGTCCACGGCGCGCCGGATCGCCGTGCTGGTTCCGGGCGCGGGCATCACTGTCGACAAGTACTGGCGGCTGAGGGCCGGTGGTGTCGCGCTCCAGCGGCAGCTCGGCGAGGCATCGGCAGTGATCGGGTGGCTCGGGTACGCAACACCGGCCACGGTGAGCCCGGAAGCGGTGACGTCCGGCCTGGCCGAGCATGCCGCCCCCGAACTACGCGCATTCCTTGACGAGTTGCAGAAGTCCAAACCGTCCGCCCGGATCACGCTGCTCTGCCACTCCTACGGATCCGTCGTCTGCGCCAAGGCCGCGTCCGGGCTGGAGGTCGCGGGCATCGTCCTGTACGGCAGCCCCGGCACCGGCGCGCGAAACGTCGCCGCGCTGCACACCCAGGCCACCGTCTGGGCGGGCCGGGGCGGCAGCGACTGGATCGCCGACGTACCGCACGAACAGCTCCGACTTCCGCATCTCACCCTCGGGTTCGGGACCGACCCGGTCTCGCCCGGGTTCGGTGGCCGGCACTTCGCGGCGGGCGACGGCGGCCACAGCGACTACCTGAAGCCCGACTCCTTGTCCCTGAAGAACCTCGCCCGGATCGTCTCCGGCCGGAGCCCTGCCGAGGAGGGCCGCCATGCGTGAACTCGTCCGGCGGATCGACGCCGCCACCCCGCCCGACCGCGACCGGGCCGTGGACGCCCTGCGCGCCCTCGCCATCCTGGGCGTGGTGCTCGGCCATTGGCTGGTCACCGCACTGATCGCCGACACCGGCACGGTGCGTGCTGCCAGCCCCCTCCAGCACATGCCCGAACTGATCCCGGTCTCCTGGCTGTTCCAGACTCTCGCGGTCTTCTTCCTCGTCGGCGGACAGATGGCCGCGAAGAGCTACGCCTCCGCCCGCGCCCGCGGCACCACATACGGGCAGTGGCTCGGCGCCCGGACGATCCGGCTGTTCCGGCCGGTCGCCGCCGTGCTGGTGGTGTGGACCGTGATCACGGGCACGCTGCTCGCCGCCGGGGTGGGCACGGAGACCGTGCACGCGCTGCTCAAGCTGGTGCTGTCACCGCTGTGGTTCCTGCTCGTCTTCACGGCACTGACCGCGGTCACCCCGCTGGTCTCCAGGCTCCATCCGCTCTGGCCGGTCGCCGTCGTGCTCCACGTCGACCTGATCCGGTTCGGACTGGGCGGGCCCGCCTGGCTCGGATGGATCAATGTGGCGGCCGGCTGGCTCGTCCCGTACTGCCTGGGCGCGACCTGGGCCCGCGGCGGCCTGCAGAGCCGGGCCACCGGGTGGGCGCTGCTGCTGGTCGGCGCCGCGGCCACCGCCGGACTCGTTCTGTGGGCCGGCTACCCCGCGTCCATGGTCGGGGTGCCGGGCAGCAGGATCTCCAACCTCGACCCGCCCACCCTCGCGGCCGTCACCTTCGGTCTCGCCCAGTGCGGCGCGGCCCGGCTGCTGCTCGGCCCGCTGCGGCGGGTCCTGCGCCGCCCCGCGGCGTGGGCGGCGGTGGCGCTGGTCAACCTCTCCGCGATGACGGTCTTCCTCTGGCACCAGACCGCGATGATGGCGGTCACCGCCATCGGGCTGCTCGCGGGAGAGGCACTGCCGGGACTGCACACCGTGCCCAGGGATTCGAGCTGGGTGCTCTCCCGTCTGGCGTGGCTGCCGGCGTTCGCCGTGGCGCTGCTGGTCTGCTGGGCGGCGTTCCGCACGTACGAGGAGGGGCGGCCGCGACGCGGGAAGGGGCGGATCGTCCGCGAGAACCGTCCCACCAGGACCTCGGTGATGCGCCGTGTCTAAGTGGAGCTCGCATTTTGCGAGCGCCTCTAAGGTGGTCCGGATGACTTGGAAATCAGTGGCGGACAAGGAGCGGTTGAAGGCTGCCCTGCGGAGGGCGCCGCGCGTCCTGTTCGAGGATCTGACGACGCCCGCCGACCCGCTGCCGGACATGGGCCAGCCCGGATGGCCGGTCTGGCGGCCGGTGTTCGCGATGCTGCTGGTCATCTGCGCGGCCTTCCTCACCGTGTTCCATATGAACGAGATGAGTCCGGTCGACGGCGGCGGCATCCCCAAGTACGGGTTGCTGGGCATCGCCCACGGGGCGGCGCTCATCGCCGCGATGTTCCGCCCGGTGTCGGCCTGGTGGGCATCGACCGTCCTCATGGTCGTCACCGTGCGGCTCAACGAGCCTGATATGAGCGGGGACCAGTTGTTCCCATGGAGCGTTTCCGGGCTCGCGCTCCAGTGCGGGGTGCTCTTCCTGCTGGCGCTGCGGGTCCCGCCCCGCCGCGCGGCCGGGGCGGTGGTGATCACTCTCCTCGCCGGAATGGCCTGCGCCCTCTTCACCACCACGCCGCACAACTACGACATCGATCGCTCCACTCCGGTCCTGATCGCCGCCGTGGTACTCGGCGCCGCGCTGCGCGGCCTGCGGGTGGCCCGCACCCAGCTCGTCGTCCAGGAGGAGCTCACCGCCGGGGAGCGGGCCCGGCGCACCCTCCTGGAGGAGCGCAACCGCATCGCCCGCGAGCTGCACGACGTGGTCGCCCACCACATGTCGGTGATCTCCATCCAGGCGCAGGTCGCCCCGCACCTGGTCGAGAACCCCTCCGACGAGCTCCGGGAGAACCTCGCGGGCATCCGGCAGAATGCCGTCGAGGCGCTCACCGAACTGCGCCATGTGCTCGGCGTACTCCGCTCCGAGGACGCCCTGTCGCAAGGCGTGAGGCACACCCCGCAGCCCACCCTCGACCGGCTCGACGAACTGGTCGCCAATGTGCGAGGCGCCGGGCTCACGGTCACCACCGCCACCACCGGTGCGCCGCGCGCGCTGCCGCCCGGTGTCGAGTTGTCGGCCTTCCGGATCGTCCAGGAGGCGCTCAGCAACGCGATGAGACATGCCCCCGGCGCACAGGTGCGGGTGGAGACGGCCTACGGGACGACCGGGCTGACAGTCCGGATCACCAACACCGCGCCCGACGTGCCGGCCAAACCCTCGCAGTCCATGGGGCACGGGCTGCTGGGGATGCGCGAACGCACTGCCATGCTGGGCGGCGAACTCGCGGCCGGGGCGACCCCGGACGGCGGTTACGAGGTCACGGCTATCCTGCCGGTCAGCGCCCCTGCTCTGGCCACCGAATCTGCCGAGGACACCCCGTGACGACCATTCGCGTACTCATCGCTGACGATCAGATGATGGTTCGTCAGGGCTTCACGGTGCTGCTCGACGCGGAACCCGGCATCGAGGTCGTCGGCCAGGCGGTGGACGGCCTCGACGCCGTCACCAAGGTCGCCGAACTCGCCCCGGACGTCGTGCTGATGGACGTCAGGATGCCTGTGCTCGGCGGCATCGAGGCGACCCGCCGCATCACGTCACCGCCCGGCGCCCGGGTCAAGGTGCTCATCCTGACCACCTTCGATCTCGACGAGTACGTGTACGAGGCGCTCCGCGCGGGTGCGTCCGGCTTCCTCCTCAAGGACGCATCGATCGAGGAACTGACCCATGCGGTCAGGGTCGTGGCGTCCGGTGACGCGCTGCTCGCCCCGAACATCACCAAGCGGCTGATCGCCGAGTTCTCCCGGATGACCGCCGCCCCCCGTGCGCCGTTGAAGGACCGCGTCGGTCATCTGACGGAACGCGAGACAGAGGTGCTGTCCCTGATCGCGCAGGGTCTGTCGAACGCGGAGATAGCCCAGTTGCTGGTGGTGGCGGAGCAGACCACGAAGACCCATGTGAGCCGGATCCTGGCCAAACTGGGGCTGCGCGACCGGACGCAGGCGGCGGTCTTCGCCTACGAGACGGGCCTGGTGCGCCCGGCCGGCTACTGACGTCCATGCGAAAGGGCGGGAGCACGGGACCGTCCGTGCCCCCGCCCCGGGGTGGTGACCGCCCGACGGCGGGAGGCAGGCGCGACCGATTCGTTCGCACCGCCGGGCGGAGTTCTGCAGGCTGAGAGGCTGGTTGAGCCGGGACCGCGGCGGCGCGCGATGGGCGGCCGGGTCCGCTCTCTCAGGTCGAGAGCGGCCGTCGGCTGCCTTCACCACCGCACTGGCTCGCACGCCGCCGCGGTCCTCGGTCGCGCCCGTCCCGCTGGACACCCCTCAGGGTCGGCTGGACGGACAGCGCAGGGGGCATGACCTCCCGTCGCATCCCTTGCGCGGTTCCGGTTCTAGGGCGTGTTTCGAAAGTAGCGTCGTCCGCCTGTAGGGCGGGCCAGGCGTCGCCCGGCAGGCGGGACTTTCGAAACACGCCCTAGTCCTCGCGCAGGGCGCGGACAGCTTCCTCGACGCGCTTGCCGTAGTCGGCGTCGGCGGCGTGGAAGTGCGCGAGGTTCTTCTCGATCACGTCGTCGCGGGTGACCTGGGAGAGGCCGCCGGCGATGTTGGCGACCAGGCGGCCCTTCTCGTCCTCGGACATCAGCCGGTAGAGCTCGCCCGCCTGGAAGAAGTCGTCGTCCTTGGTGTGGGCGGGCGCCGCGTGGGTGCCGGTCCAGCCGTGGATCGCCAGCGGGGCGGAGAGTGCCGCGCCGGTCTGGACGGGGCCGGCGTACGAGTTGGGCTCGTAGTTCTTGTCGTGGCGTGCGCCGTTGCGGGTGGCGTGCAGACCGTCGCGGCCGTAGTTGTCGACGACGGCGGTCCGCGGGGCGTTCACCGGGAGCTGGGTGTGGTTGACGCCCAGCCGGTAGCGGTGCGCGTCGGCGTAGGCGAACAGGCGGCCCTGGAGCATCTTGTCCGGGGAGGGGCCGATGCCGGGCACGAAGTTGTTCGGGGAGAACGCGGCCTGCTCGACCTCGGCGAACACATTGTCCGGGTTGCGGTCCAGGACCAGCCGGCCCACGCGCTGCAGCGGGTAGTCGCTGTGCGGCCACACCTTGGTGAGGTCGAACGGGTTGAAGCGGTAGTCCGCGGCCTCGGCGGCCGGCATGACCTGCACGTACAGGGTCCAGGACGGGTTCACGCCCCGTTCGATGGCCTGCAGCAGGTCCGTCTGGTGCGAGGTGCTGTCCCTGCCCGCGAGCTCGGCGGCCTGCTCGCTGGAGAGGGAGCGCACGCCCTGGTTCGTCTTGAAGTGGTACTTGACGAAGAAGGCCTCGCCCTGGGCGTTCGTCCACTGGTAGGTGTGCGAGCCGTAGCCGTTCATGTGGCGGTACGAGGCAGGAATGCCCCGGTCGCCCATCAGCCAGGTGACCTGGTGCGTCGCCTCGGGGGTGTGCGCCCAGAAGTCCCAGACGCTGTCCGGCTCCTGACGGCCCGTGAACGGATCGCGCTTCTGCGAGTGGATGAAGTCGGGGAACTTGATCGGGTCCTTGATGAAGAAGACCGGGGTGTTGTTGCCGACCAGGTCGTAATTACCCTCGTCCGTGTAGAACTTGAGGGCGAAGCCGCGCGGGTCGCGTACGGCATCGGCGCCGCCGAGCGAGTCGGCGACCGTCGAGAACCGGATGAACGTCTCGGTGCGCTTGCCGACGGCGGAGAGGAAGTCGGCCCGGGTGAAGCCGGTGACGTCGTCGGTCACCTCGAAGTAGCCGTACGCGCCGGAACCGCGGGCGTGGACCACGCGCTCCGGGATGCGCTCCCGGTTGAAGCGCGCGAGCTTCTCCAGCAGGTGCTGGTCCTGGAGGAGGATCGGGCCACCGACGCCGGCGGTGGCGGAGTTCTGGTTGTCGGCGACCGGGGCGCCTGACTCGGTCGTAAGCACACGCTGCGTCATGGTGTCGGGGCGACCTTCCGTACGGGAGCTGCTGAACTGCCACGCCCTGGGGGCTCCAGGAGCGTAAGTACGCTCCGAACCGAACGTCAACAGTTTGTTGAAATTGCGAGTGGGGTGTTCCGGATGACGCCGACGCCTGGGCGCGACAGGACAGGTGTCAGCGCCGACGCCATCCGGAAGTCTGTGGGGCGGTCGGTCAGGCCCGGACGGGCCGGCCCGAGAGGCGCTCGACCGCGCGCAGCAGGGCCGAGTGGTCCAGGCCGCCGTCGCCTTGCGCGCGGAGCGAGGCGACGAGCTGGGCGACGACGGCGCCGACGGGCAGTGCGGCACCGACATGACGGGCGGCGTCGGTGACGATGCCCATGTCCTTGTGGTGCAGATCGATCCGGAAGCCCGGCGCGAAGTCGCGCCTGAGGAAGTTTTCCTTCTTGCGGGTCAGTACGGTCGAGCCGGCCAGGCCGCCGTTCAGCACGTCGAGCGCGGCCGCGAGATCGACCCCGGACTTCTCCAGGAAGACGACGGCTTCGGCGCAGGCCTGGATGTTGACCGCGACGATCAGCTGGTTGGCGGCCTTCACCGTCTGGCCGGAGCCGTGCGGGCCGCAGAGCACGATCGTCTTGCCGAGCGCCTGCAGGATCGGCTGCGCGGCGTCGAAGTCGGCCTGCTCGCCGCCGACCATGATCGACAGAACGGCTTCGATCGCTCCGGCCTCGCCCCCGGAGACCGGGGCGTCCAGGACGCGGATGTCCTTCTCCTTCGCGTTCTTCGCGAGGTCGACGGAGGTCTGCGGGGTGATCGAGGACATGTCGATCAGCAGGGCGCCCGACTTCGCGTTCGCCAGGATGCCCTCGGGGCCGTACGCGACGGCCTCGACGTGCGGGGACGCGGGCACCATCGTGATGACGACATCGGCGTCCCGTACCGCCTCGGCGATCGAACCCGCGCCGTGCCCGCCGGCCGCCGCCAGCCGGTCGATCTTGTCCTGCTCCAGGGTGTATCCGGTGACGTCGTAACCGGCCTTGAGCAGGTTCTCGGACATGGGGGAGCCCATGATGCCGAGTCCGATCCACGCAACCTTGGGGAGGTTGTTGCTCATGAGGGGGTGCCTTCCTGAAAACGTGTGTACGAGGGGAGTCCGACATCCTCAGCGAGCTGCTCGGGCCTCGGCCGGGAGCCAGGCGAAGGACTCGGCGCTCGGCCGGTCGCCGGGCTTGTACTCCAGACCGACCCAGCCGTCGTAACCGGCCTTCGTCAGCTCGTCGAGGAGTTGCTCCAGCCGCAGGGAGCCGGTGCCGGGCGCGCCGCGCCCCGGGTTGTCGGCGATCTGGACGTGGCCGGTCCGGTCGGCGTACGCGGCGATGACCTGGCTGAGGTCCTCGCCGTTCATCGACAGGTGGTAGAGGTCCAGCAGGAATGTCGCATTGCCGAGCCCTGTCGCGGCGTTGACCTTGTCGACGACCTCGATTCCGGCCGGTGCGCTCACCAGCGGGTAGCGCGGCGACTCCGGCTCGTTCAGGGTCTCGATCAGCAGGACCGCCCCGATCCGGTCGGCCGCGCGGGCGGCCAGGACCAGGTTCTCCAGGGCGAGCTCGTCCTGCACGGCCGGGTCCACGCCGTCGACGCGGTTGCCGTACAGCGCGTTGAGCGCCTTGCAACCCACCGAGGCGGCGAAGTCGGCCACCACCTCGATATTGGCGCGGAAGCGGTCCGACTCCGGGCCGGGCACGGAGAGCGCGCCGCGGTCGGGGCCGGGAAGCTGTCCGGCGTAGAAGTTCAGCCCCACCAGCTGCGTGCCTGCGTCGTCGAGCGCCTTCTTGAGGGCGTCGAGTTCGCTCTGCGGCGGGGTGGGGGTCTCGATCCAGGGCCACCACAGCTCGACCGCCGTGAAGCCCGCCGCGGCAGCGGCAGCGGGGCGCTCCAGGAGCGGGAGTTCCGTGAAGAGGATCGAAAGGTTCACATCGAAGCGCTGGTCCGGGTATCCCATGAGGGTCAGCACTCCTTCCGTATTGCGGAAGTTAGTTTCTGCTGAACGGAAGATTGCCTCGGGGTTGGTTGGGCTGTCAAGGGGGTGCCCGGAATTCGGGCCGGTCAGGGCTCGTCCTGACGCACGGCAGGCGGGGCGGACACCCGCGGGCCGTCCACCCCGCCTGCTGCTCTCCGGCTGCCGGACTGCCGGGCTGCCGGGCTGCCCGGCGGGCGGGGTGTACGGCGACACCAGCTTCCTTGGCGGGTCCGTTAGGGTCGGGGCCGAGCCGCGGGCCTCTGGGTGCGGCGAGCACATGATGGAGGCACAGTGCGCTTGAGAGTGGAGTTCACCACCGAGCCCTTCGATCTCGACGAGGCACCCGCCCATGCGGTGGTGGCCCGCGAGGTGATCCAGACGGCCGAGCTGGACGCCGTGGATGTCGGCCCCTTCGGCAATACGGCGGAGGGTGCCGCCGACGCGGTGCTCACCGCGGTGGACTCCCTGCTCCGCAAGGCCCTGGAGTCCGGTGCCACCCGGGTGTCGCTCCAGGTCAACGTCATCGGGGAGGGCTCGAAGTGACCGAACCGGCGGACCACCCCCTCGTCGCCGCGGTCAAGCCGCTCGTCGACGCCTTGGGTGCCGAGCTGGTCGGCCCCGAGGGCGCCGGGATCGACGACGTCGTGCTGGCCTGGGAGGGCGAGGACGTCATAGCCGTACGGCTGCCGCAGCTCTCGGACTCGCTCGACCACATCCTGGCAGCCATGGAGCGGCGGCACGGCATGCCGCTGGCCGAGTTGGACCGTAAGGCCAAACAGTCGGTCGTGCGGACCCTGGAGGCACGGGGTGCCTTCTCGGTGCGGCACGGCGTGGAGACGGTGGCGGGGGCGCTGGGGGTCAGCCGCTTCACCGTCTACAACTATCTCAACAGGGAAAATGCCGCCAAAGGTGACTAGTGCCGCGACCGGCACTAGTGCCCCTCACGGCACTGGGGCGTGTTTCGAAAGTCCCGCCTGCCGGGCGGCGTCTGGCACGCACGCTCGCTGCGTTGTCGGGCTCGCCCCGATACACCCAGTATCGGGGCGA
>NZ_JBFBCG010000101.1:0-21400 GCF_040683105.1 Streptomyces sp. NPDC051020
GGTGCGTGGACCGCGGTGGATTCCGCGGCGCCGCGTCCGGCCCGCACGGCGGGCACGATCGTCAAGGACGAGGGCGAGGGCGGCAAGCAGCTCGCCGCGTTCCTCGCGGAGCAGAAGTTCATCTAGTCGCTGTTTTGCGGGCCGGATGTTTGTCTGACCCGCCGGCGTGTTCGGTTCCGCACATCCATCTTTGAACTCTCGTTTCGCAGGAGATTGAAGTCCCATGGCTGAAGTTCTCGTCTATGTCGATCACGTGGACGGTGCCGTCCGCAAGCCCACTTTGGAGCTGTTGACGCTGGCGCGCCGGGTCGGTGACCCGGTCGCGGTCGCGTTGGGCAGTGGTGCGGCCGGTACCGCGGCGGTGCTCGCCGAGCACGGTGCGGTCAGGGTCCTGACCGCTGAGGCGCCGGAGTTCGCCGAGTACCTGGTCGTGCCGAAGGTCGACGCGCTGCAGGCGGCGTTCGAGGCGGTGTCCCCGGTGGCGGTGCTGGTTCCGTCGTCCGCGGAGGGCAAGGAGATCGCGGCCCGGCTCGCGGTCCGGATCGGGTCCGGGATCATCACGGACGCCGTCGATCTGGAGGCTGGTGAGCTGGGTCCGGTCGCCACCCAGTCCGCGTTCGCCGCGTCGTTCACGACCAAGTCGCGTGTCTCGCGGGGCACTCCGGTGATCACGGTCAAGCCGAACTCGGCCGCGGTCGAGCCGGCCCCGGCCGCCGGTGCGGTCGAGACGCTGCCGGTCACGTTCTCCGCGCAGGCCACCGGCACGAAGGTGCTGTCCCGCACCCCGCGCGAGTCGACCGGGCGTCCGGAGCTGACCGAGGCCGCGATCGTGGTCTCCGGCGGCCGTGGTGTCAACGGTGCGGAGAACTTCCGCATCATCGAGGCGCTCGCCGACTCCCTCGGCGCGGCCGTGGGTGCCTCGCGTGCCGCGGTCGACGCCGGCTGGTACCCGCACTCCAGCCAGGTCGGTCAGACCGGCAAGTCCGTCTCCCCGCAGCTCTACATCGCCTCCGGGATCTCCGGGGCGATCCAGCACCGGGCCGGCATGCAGACCTCCAAGACCATCGTCGCGATCAACAAGGACGCCGAGGCCCCGATCTTCGACCTCGTCGACTACGGCATCGTCGGCGACCTCTTCCAGGTCGTCCCCCAGCTCACCGAAGAGGTCAACTCCCGCAAGGGCTGATCTGCCGGGGCTGTGCCCGTTCTCGATGGTCCGGGGCCGCGTGGTGTTCTCACCGCGCGGCCCCGGACCGTTTCTGATCACCATTGACGCAGGTCCGGTGGCCTTATAACTTCACCATACGGATTGTTGATTCCGTGAAGCGGAAACAGTGACGCTGTGGAGGGTGTGGACATGGGTCAGCAGGAGAAGGTGGCAACGAGCCTCGCCGGGGCCGTCAGCGAGGAGATCAGTGCCTCCCTCACCGCGGTGGACGCCGAGCTCGCCCGCCGCTACCCGGGAGACCCCGGCACCCGCCAGCCCGTCCACACGGTCTACGTCCCCGGCGACACCTTCACCGCAGACACCATCCGCTCCTGGGGCGACCAGGCGCTCCGCGCCCTCGACGAGCATGCCCCCGACGCGGCCTCGTTCGCCGCCGTCCTCGGCATCCCGGAGGAGCTCGCCGTGCCCGTCCACGACCGGGTCCGCGCCAAGCTGGAGCGCGAGCCCGTCGAAGACCTGCGCATCGACTTCGAGGACGGCTACGGCCCCCGCCCCGACGCCGAGGAGGACGAGGCTGCCGCCCGCGCCGCGCGGCTGGTCTCGGAGGCGTACGAGAACGGCACGGCGGCCCCGTACATGGGCATCCGGATGAAGTGCATGGAGGCCGCCGTGCGAGACCGGGGCATCCGCACCACGGACATTTTCCTCACCGGCCTGATGCAGGCGGGCGGGCTCCCCGAGGGCCTGGTGCTCACCCTCCCCAAGGTGACGTACCCCGAACAGGTCACCGCCTTCGTCCGGCTCCTCGATGCCTTCGAGCAGGCCCACGGCCTGCCGTCGGGCCGGCTCGGCTTCGAGATCCAGATCGAGACCAGCCAGTCCATCCTCGCCGCCGACGGCACCGCCGCCGTGGCCCGCATGATCGATGCCGCCGGGGGCCGCGCGACCGGCCTGCACTACGGCACCTTCGACTACAGCGCCTGCGTGGGCGTCAGCGCCGCTTACCAGGCCAGCGACCATCCGGCCGCCGACCACGCCAAGGCGGTCATGCAGGTGGCCGCCGCGGGTACCGGCGTACGTGTCTGCGACGGCTCGACCAACGTCCTCCCGGTCGGCCCCACCCACCAGGTCCACGAGGCGTGGCGGCTCCACTACGGGCTCACCCGCCGTGCGCTGGCCCGCGCCTACTACCAGGGCTGGGACATGCACCCCGGCCACCTGCCGACCCGTTACGCGGCCGTCTACACCTTCTATCGCGAGGGCCTGGAACAGGCCGCCGCCCGGCTCGCCGCGTATGTCGCCAAGGCCGGCGGCGACGTCATGGACGAGCCCGCCACCGCCAAGGCCCTCAGTGGATACCTGCTGCGCGGCATCGACTGCGGTGCACTCGACACCGCCGAGGTCGCCCGCCTGACGGGGCTGTCGCGGGCGGACCTCGACGCGTTCGCCTCGCCCCGGCGCGGAGGACTCACGGTGACGGCGCTGTAGGCCGCGGGCCGTAGCGTCAGCCCCGCAGGAAGGCCTCGACGGTCCCGCTGAAGCGGACGGGATCGTCGAGCCACGGGAAGTGACCTGCGCCCGGCTGGACGGCCAGTTCGGCGTTGGGGAACAACCCTGCGACGGTGGCCGCGACGCGAGGAAGCGGACCGCTGTCCAGCTCGCCCGCGAGGACCAGGACCCGGGCGTCCAGCGCGGCAACGGCGTCGCGGGCCGCGGCAGGGGCGAAGGCATCGGGGGACGCGTAGATGTCCGCGGCCTCGTAGTTGCTCTGCTCGACGTCGGCTGCGGAGTGCGCCTGAGCGGCGGTGTCCCAACGGCCGTAGAAGAACGGGGCAATGGCATCCCAGTCGGCGTCGGTGGCGCAGCCTGCCCAGACGGCCTCGTACGCGTCGTGCGCGGCCTCGAACCACGGCTCGGCCCTGCGCAGCGCGGCGGCCTCACGGCGATGCTCCTCGGTGAAGTCGACACCGAGGGCACGCGCACGGGCGGTGATCAGCGTGAGGGTCCGGATGCGCCGGGGATGCCGGGCCGCGTGGAGGATCGCGAGATCGCCGCCCGCGGAATGAGCCAGGACATCCACACGGTCCAGACCGAGGTGATCGCGGAACGCTTCCACATCGGCCACCTGCCGGTCGACGCGGTAGGTGGCCGGGTCGGCGGGGATGCCTGAGCCGCCGGTGCCCCGCAGGTCGAGCATGACCAGTTGGCGCCGACTCGCCAGGCCGCCCAGATCACCGAGGTAGGCGGAGGCGCGCATGGGACCACCGGGCAGGACGAGCACCGGCTCACCCTCACCCACGAGGTGATAGGCGAGCTCGGTTCCGTCGGGAGCGGTGAAAGCAGGCACGGGGTCATCCTGGTGACCGTACGACAGACACAACAAGCGATTTACGCGGAACTCCTCGTCCGTACCGCCGGTTGCCGCCGGGAGGACCGGGGCCACAGCTCCCCGCAATCGCTCCCCGGAAGTCTTCGACGACTTGGTACCGGGTGACGCTGCGGCCCCGTTCCCGGAATTCGCGGCCGAACTGGAGGCGATCCGGCAGACCCCGCCCGAGCGGGTGCGGACCGATCTCGACAAGCTCGGCGTCGAGCGGGACCTCGGGGGGTCCGTGCGGCTCGGAGTGCTGCGCGAGGCACCGGAACCGGCGCTGGAGAAGGTCGCCGCCGAGATCGAGACCTACTGGGAGCTGGCGCTCGCGCCGTACTGGGCCAGGATCCGCCAGCTGCTCGAAGCCGATGTGTTCCGCCGGGCGCGGCAGGTTGCCGAGCTCGGGGCCGCGCAGGTCCTCAACGAACTGCATGACTCGGTGCGGTGGGACGAGAGCAGCCTGCGCCTGGTACGCCGCCACTGCGCCCTGACCCGCGCCGACTCGGGCGCGGGGATGCTGCTGGTGCCCTCCGTGTTCGCCTGGCCGCGAGTGCTCACCCGCTCGGTGGCGCCGGACCCGCCGCAACTCGCCTATCCGGCACGGGGCATCGGCACCCTCTGGGAGCCGCGCAGCACCGAAGCCGCCGATGCGGTCGCCGCTGTCCTGGGCCGCTCCCGCACCCTGCTTCTGACCGAGCTCGACACCCCCGCGTCGACCACCGCGCTCGCCCGGCGTTCCGGACTGTCCGCGGCCGGCGTCTCCCAGCACCTCACAGCCCTGCGCGACGCCGGCCTGGTGACCGCCCACCGCGCCGGACGCTCGGTCCTCTACGCACGCACGTCCGTAGCGGACGCGCTGTTGACGCCTGCCGGAAGCTGATCGAGCCGGTCCGTCGACGCCCCCGGCTCAGGCGGGCGGCAGTTCGCCCGAGCCGCGGGCGATGAGGGACGTCGGCAGTTCCACCCGCGCCGGGGCGTCGTCCGCGCCGTCCAGCCGGCGGAAGAGGTGCTCGGCCGCCGTCCGGCCCACGGCCGCGGCGTCCTGGGAGATGACCGTGATGCCCAGCAGGTCGGCCAGTTCGATGTCGTCGAAACCGACCAGGGCGACCGGACGCTCCCGCTCCGCCAGCACGCGCACCGCGGTGACCGTCACCCGGTTGTTGCCCGCGAAGAGCGCGGTGACCGGTTCGGGGCCCGAGAGCATCGCCTCGGCGGCTGCCCTGACCCGCGCCGGGTCGGTGGAGCCGAGGGAGACCCAGGAGTCCTCGACGGCGATCCCGGCGTCCGTCATCGCGGAGTGATAACCGCGCAGACGCTCGGTGGCCGTGTGGATACGCGGCTGGTCACCGATGAAGCCGATCCTGCGGTGTCCGTGCGCGATCAGATGGGCGACACCCTGCCGGGCGCCGCCGAAACTGTCGGAAAGGACGATGTCGGCGTCGATCCGGCCCGCCGGGCGGTCCACGAAGACGGTGGCGATGCCCGCCTTTATCTCCGGCTCCAGGTAGCGGTGGTCGTCACCGGCCGGAATGACGATCAGCCCGTCCACCCGGCGGGCGCAGAGCGCGAGGACGAGCTCCTGCTCGCGCTCCGGGTCCTCGGCGCTCGATCCGTTGATGAGCAGGGCGCCGTGGGCGCGGGCGACTTCCTCGACGGCGCGGCTCAGCGGCCCGTAGAACGGGTCGGCGAGATCCTCCAATACCAGGCCGATGGAGGCGGTACGGCCCTTGCGGAGCACGCGCGCGCTGTCGTTGCGGCGGAAGCCGAGCGCATCGATCGCCTCCTGGACCCGGCGCTCGGTGTCCGGCGTGACCCCCGGTTCGTTGTTGACCACGCGGGAGACCGTCTTGAGGCCTACTCCGGCCCGGGCGGCGACATCCTTCATGGTCGGCCGGTTGCCGTAGCGGGGCTCGGAGTGACGGGCGGTCTCTGTCACGATGCGCTGTCCTGTCGTCGGATGCGGGCTGTCCGGCCGGTCGCAGACCGGTGCCGCGGAGGTGCCGGAGGCTGTGTCGTCGAGCATAGGCCCTGGACAACGTTGTCAACTGAATAGAGACTATGCAGACTATTCACTGAAGCCGCAGGTCCCCGCCTCCTCACTCATCCGGAGCCCACACCGATGCATTCCGACCTCGTCGCCGCGCTCGACATCGGCGGCACCAAGATCGCCGGCGCTCTGGTGGACGGCAGTGGCACGCTCCTCGTGCGGGCGCAGCGGCCGACGCCCGCCCGGGAGAGCGGCGAGACGGTGATGGGCGCGGTGACGGACGTGCTGGCCGAGCTGACCGCCTCGCCGCTGTGGGGACGGGCGACCGCCGTCGGCATCGGCAGCGCAGGTCCGGTGGATGCCTCGGCGGGGACGGTCAGCCCCGTCAACGTTCCCGGTTGGCGCGACTTCCCGCTGGTGGACCGGGTACGCAGGGCCGCCGGGGGGCTCCCCGTGGAGCTGGTCGGTGACGGGGTCGCGATGACCGCGGCCGAGCACTGGCTCGGTGCGGCCCGCGGTTACGACAACGCGCTGTGCCTGGTCGTGTCGACAGGGGTCGGCGGCGGTCTCGTCCTCGGAGGCAAGCTGCACCCGGGGCCCACCGGCAACGCCGGTCACATCGGCCACATCAGTGTGGATCTGGACGGCGACCCGTGTCCGTGCGGTTCGCGTGGCTGTGTGGAACGGATCGCCAGCGGGCCGAACATCGCCCGCCGCGCCCTGCAGGGCGGCTGGCAGCCCGGCCCGGATGGCGACGCCACGGCCGCCGCCGTGGCCGCCGCCGCGCGGGCCGGGCATCCGGTGGCGGTCGCCTCCTTCGAGCGCGCCGCGCAGGCGCTGGCCGCCGGAATCGCCGCCACCGCCACGCTGGTCGAGATCGACATTGCCGTGGTCGGTGGGGGAGTGGCCGGTGCGGGCGACGTCCTGTTCGCTCCGCTCCGCCGAGCCCTGCACAGCTACGCCACGCTCTCCTTCGTCCAACAGCTCACGGTGGCACCCGCGGTGATGGGTACGGACGCGGGCCTGGTGGGTGCCGCGGCCGCCGCCTCCGCGGTCAGGCCGGGCGGGGCGGCGGCCGCGGCCGCACTGAACGGCTGAACAAGGTCCGGCTGCCGGACGGTGCGCGGCGACCCGTCGCGTCCGGCAGCCGAGCGATGGTCCGGAGGCCGGGCGTGCCCGGTGGCCGCCGCCCCTGCGCGGAACCGTACCGGAAGCGGCTACAGGCCCGTACTCAGTGCCTGCCCGGCCCTCTTATTACCGGGCGGGCACTCCTCCTACGTCGCCCGGCACCCGTGCCGGACTCAGCACCCGATCCGCAGGTCCGCCCAGTCGGCGTGGTCGTAGTTGATCCCGTCCCCGCCGTCGGTGACCACCAGACGTACCACCTGTGCGCCGCTCACATCCGCGGTGATCGGCTGCGCGGCCATCGCGTTGGTCAGGACCCCGGTCGACGCCACCTTCGTGCCGTCCGCCCAGATCTCGAACGCCACCGTGCCACGGGCACCCGCCTCGTCGTCGACTCCGACCTGGGCGGTCACGGCGCTGCACGCACCACCCGTGTAGAACTCGACGGCGCTGTCCGCGTGTGCCCCGAGTCCCTTCGCGAAGACGGTGCCGCCGATGGTCAGCGGATGACCGTCGCCGGCCCGGTTCTCACCGTTGCTGGTGTCCTTCTCGACCGGACCCCAGCCATTGGACGCGGAGAGCTGCGGCAGATCGCTCAGATAGCTGCTGCCGGCCGGGGGCGCCACCACCACATGCGCCTGGAACGGCACCGAGGACCGCACGCGCGTCCCGGTCGGTGACTGGTACTGGGCGCTGAGCTTCAGATCGTACGTACCGGTGGCTGTGCCCGCGGGAGGCGTCACCTGCCAGCGTGTGGTCAGCGCACGGCCGGTGGGCACGACATCGGTGCCGGTCGGCGACAGCGCCGTGATCTGCCAGCCCGACGGGCCGGTGAGCGCCGCGGAGACGTTCTTGGCAGGCGTACGGCCCAGATCGGTGACCGTCGTCGTCAGCGGCGCGTTTCGGCCGGCCTCCACCAACGGGCTGCCGGTCAGACCGAGTTCCACGGCCGGCGGGTAGGCGGCCCACTTGCTGTCGGCGGCGACCCGCAGCAGTACCGTGCCGTGCGCCGGGACGGTCGCGGAGATGCCGCCCGCCGTGTTGTACGTCGTGTGCTGCCACAGGTCGCGCGTCGTGTACGCGTCGGCCTCCGGCAGGCCCGCCTCCTTCGCGGTCGTGGAGATGTGCTGCGCGGACCCGGTCTCGTTGAACAGCGCCACGACCCGGCTGCCGTCCTTCATCTCCTTGGCGACGACCCAGCGCCCGCCGGTGGAGGAGACCACGGCGCCCTGCTTTCCCAGCGGGTCCTGATCGACCGCGATGACCTCCTGGTTCGAGAGGATCTCGAAGGTCTCCGGAGTCGCCTTGCGCAGATCGGAGCCGATGAGCAGCGGCGCCGCCATCACGGACCACATGGAGAAGTGGGTGCGGTACTCGGTGTCCGTCATTCCGCCGTTGCCGACTTCGAGCATGTCGGGGTCGTTCCAGTGCCCCGGTCCCGCGGCGGCGGCGAGCGGCAGGTTCTGCTTCATGATCGACAGCATGCTGCCCCAGCTGTCGCTGATGTCGCCCGTCGTGCGCCAGAGATTGCCGACGTCTGCGGCCCACTCCCAGGGCTTGTTCTGGCCCCACTCGCAGATGCTGTAGACGATGGGACGGCCGGTGGCCTCCAGCGCGTCGCGCATCGTTGTATAGCGCTTCTTCGCGTCGACGCCCTGGTTGTTGCAGTTGTCGTACTTGAGGTAGTCGACGCCCCAGTCCGCGAACTGCTGCGCATCGCTGTACTCATGGCCCAGTGCTCCCGGCAGTCCGGCGCCGTCGCACGTCTTCGTGCCCGCGCTGGTGTAGATGCCGAGCTTGAGCCCCTTGGAGTGGACGTAGTCCGCGACGGCCTTGATGCCGTTCGGGAAGCGCACCGGGTCGGCCTCCAGCTTGCCGTCCGCGTTGCGCTGCGGCTTCGCCCAGCAGTCGTCGAGGTTGACGTACTGGTAGCCGGCGTCCTTGAGGCCCTTCTCGACGAAGATGTCGGCGATTCCCTTGACCATCGCCTCGTTGAACTCGGCCCGGCAGTGGGTCGAGTTCCAGTTGTTGAATCCCATCGGCGGGGTGAGTGCGAGCCCGTTGCCGGACTGCGGGCTGACCGCTGCGGCAGCCGCCGTCGTCGGTGAGTCCGCGACGGCGGGAGCGGTTGCGCCCGCTGCGATGAGCAGACCGGCGGCCAGCGCTCCGATGACTGTTCTGCCGTTTGCTCGGGTCGTGCGGGTTGGAAGATGACGCATCGTAACGTTCCTCCACGCTCGTGTCAGATCGGATGACATCATGCGCACGCCAGGGGCGCGCGATTACGTTAGGGCGTGTTGGAGTCTGTTGGAAGGGGTGCGGTAAAGGTTATTCGGAATCTCGTCAAATCCCTTGACAGTTCTCTGACTTGGGGGGTGGGATCCAATCGCACGTTCGGCTGTGTTGGGTTGCATCCCGGAGGAGGGGGTCATGACGCACTCGTCGTACGACAGGTCAAGCACGCCTGGCAGCGTGGCAGGACATCGGATGTCTCGGCGGAGCCTGCTGCGTGGTGCGGCGGTTGGCGCGGGCGCGATCACGCTTCCCTCGCTGCTCACGGCATGCAGCAGTGGTCCCGGTGGTGACGGCAAGACGATCCACATGGGGTCGAATTCGTCCGACCCCATTCCCAAGAAGGCTTTCGCCGACGCGTTCAAGGCGTACGAGGCGCAGTCCGGAGGGCGGAAGATCGTGGTCAACACCGTTGACCACAACACCTTCCAGGAGAACATCAACAAATACCTGCAGGGCAATCCGGACGACGTGTTCATGTGGTTCGCCGGCTACCGGATGCAGTTCTTCGCCAAGAAGGGACTGCTGTACGACATCAGCGACAACTGGCAGCACTACGCAGGGTTCTCGTCCGCGCTGAAGGCCCAGTCCACCGGTGAGGACGGTAAGCAGTACCTCACGCCGTACTACTACTACCCGTGGGCCGTCTTCCACCGGAAGAGTCTCTTCACCGAGCGCGGCTACCAGGCGCCCAAGACCCTCGACGAGTACGTGGCGCTCGCCAAGCAGATGAAGAAGGACAAACTCGACCCCATCGCGTTCTGTGACAAGGACGGCTGGCCCGCGATGGGTACCTTCGACTACATCAACATGCGGACCAACGGCTACGACTTCCACAAGAGCCTGATGGCCGGCGAGGAAGCCTGGACGGACAAGCGCGTCAAGGACGTCTTCGACACCTGGCGCCGGCTCCTTCCGTACTGCCAGCAGGGCGCCAACGGCCGCACCTGGCAGGAGGCCGCGACCAGCCTGCAGAAGAAGGAAGCCGGCATGGCGGTCTTCGGGCTGCCGCACCCCGGCGCCCAGTTCCCCAAGGGCGAACAGGAGGACATCGACTTCTTCCCGTTCCCGGTCATCAACCCGGAGCACGGCCAGGACGCAGTCGAGGCACCGATCGACGGGTTCCTGCTGGCGAAGAAGTCGAAGAACCTCAAGAACAAGAAGACGCTGGAGAGCGCCAAGGACCTCGTGAAGTGGCTGGCCACCGGCAAGGCCGAGGACATCTACCTCAAGAGCGACCCCAACAACATCGCGGTCAACGATCAGGCGGACATCTCCCAGTACTCGGCGCTGCAGAAGAAGGCCGTGGAGCTGGTCTCCGGTGCCAAGCAGATCTCCCAGTTCCTGGACCGCGACACCCGGCCGGACTTCGCCTCGACCGTCATGATTCCGGCCATCCAGAAGTTCATCAGCAACCCGAACGATGTGGACGGCCTGGTCAACGACATCGAGCGGCAGAAGAAGACCATCTTCGCCTCCGACTGAATCTGGAGTACCGACCGTGTCGTTCCTCTCGGAGCGGCGCACCGAACGGCGGGGCCCGCGGCGATTCTCCGGCCGCGACCTCGCCGTTATCGGTCTGCTGCTCGGCATACCCGTCCTGCTCGACATCGCCATTGTGTGGGGCCCGACCCTTGCCTCGATCGTGCTCTCCTTCACCAGCTGGGACGGCATCGGCGACATCAAGTGGGTCGGTACGCAGAATTACGAGAACCTCTTCACCAATTACCCGCAGTTCTGGCCCGCCGCCCGGCACAACCTGCTCTGGCTGGCCTTCCTCGGGCTCGTCGCCGCGCCGTTCGGGCTGTTCCTCGCCGTACTCATCGACCGCGGCGTGCGGTTCAGCCGCTTCTACCAGTCGACGCTGTACATGCCGGTCGTGCTGTCGCTCGCCGTGGTCGGCTTCATCGCGCAGCTGATCTTCTCCCGCGACCAGGGGGCTCTCAACGCGATCATCGGGGACAGCGCGTCGCCGACCGACTGGCTCGGCGACCCGGACCTCAACATCTGGATGGTCCTGCTCGCCGCCGCGTGGCGGCACACCGGCTATGTGATGATCCTCTACCTTGCCGGGCTCAAGGCCGTCGATCCCTCGCTGAAGGAAGCGGCCGCCATCGACGGGGCGAACGAGGCCCAGACCTTCTTCCGTATCGTCTTCCCCACGCTGCGGCCGGTCAACGTCATCGTCGGCGTCATCACCGTCATCGAGTCCCTGCGCGCCTTCGACATCGTGTACGCCGTCAACCACGGCCGCAACGGACTCGAACTGCTCTCGGTGCTCGTCACCGACAACATCATCGGTGAGGCGAGCCGCGTCGGCTTCGGATCCGCCATCGCCGTGGTCCTGCTCACCGTTTCCCTCGGATTCGTCGTGACATACCTGGTCCAGGAGCTCCGAGGGGAGAAGAACCGATGACCGTCGACACCGCCCCCGCCCGCCCCGCCGCACAGCCCGCGCCCCCGCCACCCGCTGCGGTGCGCCGCGGTCTCCGCCCGGGCCGGCTCGGCGTGCACGCCTTCCTGATGGCAGTCTCGCTTGCCTTCCTCGCGCCGCTGCTGCTGGCGGTGTACGCCTCTCTGCGGCCGTACGACGAGACCTCCCAGTACGGCTACTTCTCGCTGCCGAGGCATCTGTCGTTCGACTACTACCGGCAGGCGTTTGCCGACTCCGGGATGACGAAGTACTTCGTCAACACCATGATCATCGCCGTCCCGGGGGTGCTCGTCACCCTCTTCCTCGCCTCGTTCGTGGCCTTCGCCCTGGCCCGGCTGAAGATGCGCGGCGGGATCGTGTTGCTGATGCTCTTCACGGCCGGGAACCTGTTGCCCCAGCAGGTGATCGTGACCCCGCTGTACGTGGTGTTCAACCGCATCCCGCTGCCCTACTGGATGTCCGACTCGATGACGATGTACGACTCGTACTGGGCTGTCGTCGTCGTCCAGATTGGCTTTCAGCTCGGGTTCTGCGTCTTCGTCCTCGCCAACTTCATGCGCACCCTGCCGCAGGAGATCCTGGAAGCCGCCGTCGTCGACGGCGCGGGCGTCTGGACGCAGTACTGGCGGATCACGCTGCCGCTGTGCCGCCCGGCCCTCGCCGCGCTCGGCACGCTTCAATTCACCTGGATGTACAACGACTTCCTCTGGGCCCTGGTCTTCGTCTCCGACGGCGACAAACTGCCCATCACCTCCGCCCTCAACAACCTGCGCGGGCAGTTCTTCACGGACTACAACCTCCTCGCGGCGGGCTCGGTGATCGTCGCCCTGCCGACGATTGTGGTCTTCCTGCTGCTGCAGCGGCACTTCATCGCGGGGCTCACCCTGGGATCGAGCAAGGGATAGGTCCGACCCGGGCACACATGCAACGCCGACACGTCAGGACACAAGGAGGGCAGGCTGCGGGAAGGCGCCGGGTTGGATCCGTGAGTCGCCCGAAGGCGCCGACTCGCCGTGCTGCGCGACGGACTGGGCCAACGTCACGTGCAGTCGGCGAACGCCTACCCGCACAGTGGCCCGGAGTTGTTGTCGGCACTGGGTGATCACACTCGGGTTTGAGGGCGGGCCGCGCGACATCAGGAGGCGATCCGGCCAACTGCGTCCGGAGCGGCGCCGCCGTGAGGCGGGGCAGTGTCAGTGGTGGCTGCGATGCTGCCTGCATGGACGAAATCATGCGACGGCGGGTGTACGGCGCCGACCACGACGATCCTGATCCGGGCCCGCAGCCCGGGCATGCTTATCGCGAGCTGGTCGGCGGCCCGCTCGACGGGCTGCTCCTCGACGTGACGGGCTGGTCGGAGGTGGCACTCGCCGACGGGGCCGTGCTGATGACCGAGATCGGTATGCACGGCCCAGGTGGCAGGTCGGAGTACGGGCCGCGGGCGGACGATTCACAGAAATGGGACTGGCAGGGAGACACACCCTGAATCAGGTGGCCTCGTACTGATGCGCTGCGGCGCCCTGCCATTCCACCAGGGCGGGAGTGTCAAGGGCCCGCTCCGGGTCCGCCATGCCGGCGTCGGCGAGAAACACAATGATGTCGCGGTCGCTGTGCGCCAGCCCGAGCCTTTCGTCGCGGCCGTTGATGTGCACGGTCACGAGCCTGGCGCCGGACGGTGTGGGGGCGTGAACGATGATAGGTGGAGTCGCCATGGTTCCAGGGTGGCGCGTGATGCCGGTCGGCGCGCATCTGGCTGGTCCGGATGTGTGGTGCCCGAGGACCGGGGGTACAGGCGGTGGGCCGGTTGACCCGTCCTTCGGCAACGATGTTCCATAGCCGGCGGCGGGGGTCCTGGGAGTAGGTATGCCCGCTGATCACGCGCGACGGAGACGACCTGCTGTTCTCCACGACCGTGGACCGGCTGCAGGGGAAGAACGCTGCCCGCGACCCGTGCGTCACCCTGCTGACCAGCCCGCCAGAGAACCCGTACACCTATGCGGAGATCCGTGGTACCGCCACCGTCACGCCCGACAGCACCCATGAGCTGTTGAACGAGCTGGCGCACAAGTACACCGGTCAGGACTACGCAACGTTCAATCCGGCCTCGAAGAACGACGGTCAGCGGGTTGTCGTGCGGGTCTCCCCCGTCAAGGTCACTGGCAGGCTCTGACACCACGACCGGATTCCGGCCGTAGGCCGTGGCGGCGGACGCGGGGCGGAGTCACTGGCCCCGGTCCGCACCCTGCTGCGGTACGACCACCAGGAACGCGTCCTCCTTCAGGTCCATCACGACCTCGGCCGCCACACCCTCGCCCCGGCGCGCAGCCGCGAACTCCTCCGCAGGCCAGCTGCCTCGCGGACCACCCGCGGGAAACCGCTCCAGTACTGTGCGCTGCACCGTGCACCCCCTTGCCTCGTCGGCTCCAACGAGGCCCCGCCGTTCCCGTTACGGCCGCTCGGGCGCCTGACTCGTTCGGTGGGACGCCTGCCGACGGGCATCCGGCACTTGCTTTCGTGCAACAACATCGCCACGGCCGGGTTTTCGCGGCAGGGTGTTGCGGGCAACCCACAGAGGGCTACGGAAGAGGGGGAACCGTGATCATCTGGATCAACGGTGCGTTTGGCGCGGGCAAGATGAGCGCCGCGCGCGAACTGATCGATCTGATCCCGAACAGCACCGTCTACGACCCCGAACTGATCGGCGGGGGACTGCGGTACCTGCTGCCCCAGAAGAGGCTTGCCGAGGTGACCGACTACCAGGACCTGCCGATCTGGCGACGTTTGGTGGTGGACACGGCTGCCGCTCTGCTCGCCGAGGTGCCCGGGGTGCTCGTGGTGCCGATGACGCTGTTGCGACAGGAGTACCGCGACGAGATATTCGGAGGGCTCGCTTCCCGACGCATTCCGGTGCGTCATGTACTGCTCTCACCTGAGGAAACGATCCTGCGGCAGCGGATCGCGGACCGTGAGGAAGTACCGGACGACTCGGAAGCCGGCGAGCGGGTACGGCAGTGGGCGTACGAACACATCGAGCCCTACCGGACCGCGCTCGGCTGGATCACCGCGGATGCGCACACCATCGACACCAGCACGCTGACTCCGTACGAGACGGCCGAGCGCATCGCCGACGCGGTACGTACCGGAGATGCCGGCGTGTGCGAGATCGTGCAGACGCCCGCGCCGACTGCGGAGACCCTTGCCGCCGGGGTGCTGCTCTTCGACGAACACGACCGGGTCCTGCTCGTCGACCCCACGTACAAGCCCGGCTGGGAGTTTCCCGGTGGGGTGGTGGAGCCAGGCGAGGCACCGGCACAGGCCGGGATACGGGAAGTGGCCGAGGAGATAGGGATTCAGCTCGACCGGATTCCCAGCCTGCTCGTCGTCGACTGGGAGCCGCCGCACCCGCCCGGCTACGGAGGGCTGAGGCTGCTCTTCGACGGCGGGCTGCTGCACTGTCAGGACGCCGAACGGCTGCTGCTGCCCGGTTCCGAACTGCGCGGCTGGCGGTTCGTCACTGAGGCGGAGGCCGCAACGATGCTGCCGCCGCACCGGTACGAGCGGCTGCGCTGGGCGCTGCGGGCCCGCGAGCGGTCAACCGTGCTCAACCTGGAGGCCGGAGTCCCGGTCGGCTGACGCCCGCAGCACGGCGTCGGCGTCGGTAGTGAGGGGATCACCGTGCCCGAAGCAGACCGTGGATGGGGCCGGCGCCGCCAGCCGCCGGAACGAGGCCAGTGCCTCGGCCTGGTCCGTGTCGAAGACCTCCAGCATCACCTGGTCGCCGCCCTCGCTGTGGCCCTCGTCGCAGCCTTCGTCGTCGCCCCGAGCACGCTGGCGGCGAGCGGTTCGGGCGGCGGCCTCGGCGATAAGCGGACCCTCACCGAAGCGCTCCGCGAAGCGTTCGTCGGGTATGGGAGATCCGGCGACCGGGATTTCTCCCCGGACTTGCAGAGGGTTATCGATTACTGGTTCCGCCACCACGTGGCCAAGGCCGTGATCGCTGCGACTTTGCTGATCGTGCTCGTGGCGCTCGGCGTTCTTCTCTGGAAGGCATTTTCGAGGGCTGGCGCTCTCGGGGCGGGAAGGAGAGCCGTCCTCGCGTCGGCCGGCGTACTTGTCACGATGCTCGCGCTGCTCTCGTTGATAACGGTGATGGCCAACGTCCAGGGTGCAGCAGCGCCCTTCGCCTCGTTGTTGCCGATGCTGCGGGTAAGCGCAACCGACGGAGAGCTCGCCGATACGCTCGATCAAGTCAGGCAGCGACTGACTGACTCCCTGAGCAGGGGTGACCAATCTCCGCCTGCCCTCGAGGTGATGATCAGCAACTTCTCGCGATACCACGTGGCGCTGGCTGTGGTTGGTGCGATCGTGGCGGTCGTCCTCAGCGCCATGAGCGTGGTGTTGTGGAAGAGGTTTGCGAGAACGGGGTCGTCCGACAGGCATACGAGGCGCGTGTTGGGGTCGTTCGGCGTTCTCTCGGCGTTGTTGTCGCTGGTCGTGATCGTCGTCGTTGTGGCGAACACGACCACCGCAGCACACCCGGCGCCGGCACTCCTGGCCTTCTTCGACGGCGGATGGTGAGGCACCTCGTGGGCGATCGGCTTCAGGGGTGGTGAGCTGCTGTCAGTCTTCGTGGACCACCGTCGCCAGCCGTACAGGCCGCGAAGCCACGGGAGTTGACACTCTGACGTTCGATCCGGTCACGGCACGGCACGTACGGCTCGTCGGCACGCAGGCAGACAGCAAGCAGAACGGGTACGCCCTGTGGAGCATGCGCGTCTTCGAGGTGCCGGACCAGGCGCTGCACCGGCCGACGGCGGCGTCCTCGTCCGAAGTGGCGAGCCTGGGACCGGAGAACGCCACCGACGGTGACGGCAAGACCCGGTGGGCCAGTGCCTACCGCGACGGTGAATGGATCCAGGTCGATCTCGGCTCCCCGCAGACCGTCCGGCGTGTCCTGCTCGACTGGGAGAACGCCTCCGTTCGTGACTACGACATCCAGGTCTCCGACGACGCCGCCAGCTGGAAGACGGTGGCCTCGGTTCGGGGAAAGTCGGCCGGTGCCCGCGTGGACGAACTCACCTTCCAACCGGTGACCGCCCGGTACGTGCGGATGCAGGGCATCAAGCGGACGACCGGCTGGGGCTACTCGCTGTGGCACCTGGAGGTTCGTTCCATGAGCCCGGAGCCCGACCCCGCGTAATCCGCCAGGGGGCACTGGGGCTATGAGAACACGAGGGACCCGCGCCGGTCGTGGCGTCGCCCACGCGACCGGCACGGATCTCCCGACGGCACAGCTCCGCCGAAGGACATGGATGCACCTCCCGCGTACGAGAGGTGCATCCCGCCCCGGAACAGATGATGCGAAGTCAGGAGCTCTTGGACTCCGCGTAGTTCTGCAGGAACAGCGCCTCGGCGACCGACAGCCGCTCCAGCTCCTCGGGCGACACGCTCTCGTTCACCGCGTGGATCTGCGCCTCCGGCTCGCTCAGGCCGATCAGCAGGATCTCCGCCTCCGGGTAGAGCGCGGCGAGGGTGTTGCAGAGCGGGATCGAGCCGCCCATTCCGGACGTCTGCATCTTCTCGCCGGGGTAAGCGGCCTCCATGGCCTGCGCCATCGACGTGTACGCCGGGCTGGAGGTGTCCGCGCGGAACGCCTGGCCCTGGCCGACCTGCTCCACCGAGACCCTCGCCCCCCACGGGGCGTGTGCCTTCAGATGGGCGGTCAGCAGCGTCGTCGCCTCGGCCGCGTCATGGCCCGGCGGCACCCGCAGGCTGATCTGCGCCCGCGCGCTCGCCTGCAGCGACGGCGTCGCGCCGACCACCGGCGGGCAGTCGATCCCGATGACGGTGACGGCGGGCCGGGCCCAGATGCGGTCGGCGACGGTACCCGTGCCGATCAGCGCCACACCGTCGAGGACCTTCGCGTCCTTGCGGAAGTCGGACTCCGGGTACTGCAGCCCGTCCCACTCGGCGTCCGTGGCGAGCCCGTCGACGGTCGTGGTGCCGTCCTCGGCGCGCAGCGACGCCAGCAGCTGGATCATTGCGGCCAGCGCGTCGGGGGCGGCGCCGCCGAACTGCCCGGAATGCAGATTCCCTTCGAGAGTGTCGAGGGTGACCCGCAGCATCGTCATACCGCGCAGTGTCGCGGTGACCGTCGGCAGACCGACCCGGAAGTTGCCGGTGTCGCCGATGACGATGGTGTCGGCAGCCAGCAGCTCGGGGTGCGCCTCGGCGTACCGCTCCAGACCGCCGGTGCCCTGCTCCTCCGAACCCTCGGCAATCACCTTGACGGAGACCGGGACGCCGCCGTTCGCCTTGAGAGCACGCAGGGCGAGGAGATGCATGATGAAGCCGCCCTTGCAGTCGGCCGCGCCGCGGCCGAACCAGCGGCCCTCGCGCTCCGTCAGCTCGAACGGCGGGGAGATCCAGGCCGACTCGTCGAGCGGCGGCTGCACGTCGTAGTGGGCGTAGAGCAGCACGGTCGGGGCACCGGCCGGGCCGGGCAGGAAGCCGTAGACCGACTGGGTGCCGTCGGGGGTGTCGAGCAGGGCGACGTCCTGGAAGTCCTCGGCGCGCAGTGCGTCGGCGACCCAGGCTGCGGCCGCCTCGCACTCGCTCTTCGGGAACTGCGCGGGATCCGCCACCGACTGGAAGGCCACCAGCTCGGTCAGCTCCGCCTTGGCACGGGGCATCAGCGAGGCAATGGTCTCGGAAATCGGATGGGCGGTCATGGGCACGCTCCTCGTGGGTGCGACGTTATGTGTACGAATCCGTCTGCATGAACGCCGTGTGTGCGGCGCTGCATGCAGGGCGAACGTACGGTCGATCCTCCCACAGCGGGGACCGGTCGCAAGGCGCCGTAGGATGCCGTGAGCAGCTTGGGCCACTGGTCGGGATCGGGAGCAGAAGCACATCGTGAGCAGCGAGAACGCAGACGCCGGACATGAGCTTGAAGAGTCGTCCGTGTGGGATGTCGTCGTAGTCGGCGCCGGACCGGCCGGAGCCTCCGCGGCATATGCGGCGGCGGTCGCCGGGCGGCGGGTGTTGCTGCTGGAGAAGGCGGAATTGCCCCGCTACAAGACCTGTGGCGGCGGCATCATCGGGTACTCCCGTGATGCGCTGCCGCCCGGATTCGAACTGCCCTTGCAGGACAGGATCCACGCGGTGACGTTCTCGCTCAACGGCAGGCTGGCACGGACCCGCCGCTCCAAGCGGATGCTCTTCGGGCTCATCAACCGGCCCGAGTTCGACGCGGGTCTGGTCGAGGAGGCGCAGAAGGCGGGCGCCGAACTCCGCACCGGAGCGTCGGTGAGCCGGGTCGAGCAGCACGGCGCCTCGGTGCCGGACCGACGCACGGTCGCCGTGGTGCTCGCCGGCGGCGAGACCGTCCTGGCCCGCGCGGTCGTCGGCGCCGACGGCAGCGCGGGACGCATAGGTGCCCATGTCGGGGTCAAGCTCGACCAGGTGGACCTGGGCCTGGAGTCGGAGATCCCGGTCCCCGCCACCGTCGCGGAGGACTGGGCCGGGCGGGTGCTGATCGACTGGGGTCCGATGCCCGGCAGTTACGGGTGGGTCTTCCCGAAGGGCGACACCCTGACTGTCGGTGTGATCTCGGCGCGTGGTGACGGCGCAGGGACCAAGCGGTATCTGGAGGACTTCATCGCCCGGCTCGGTCTCGCCGGGTTCGAGCCGAAGATCTCCTCCGGTCATCTCACCCGCTGCCGCAGCGACGACTCCCCGCTGTCCCGCGGACGGGTACTCGTCTGCGGCGACGCGGCGGGGCTGCTGGAGCCGTGGACCCGCGAAGGTATCTCGTTCGCACTGCGCTCCGGGCGGCTCGCCGGTGAGTGGGCGGTCCGGATCGCGGAATCGCACGACGCGGTGGACGCCCGCCGTCAGGCGCTCAACTACGCCTTCGCCATCAAGGCCGGGCTGGGTGTCGAGATGGGTGTCGGTCGGCGCATGCTGAAGCTGTTCGAGCGCCGCCCGGGAATTCTGCACGCGGTGCTGACCGGATTCCGCCCGGCCTGGAAGGCGTTCGCCGGGGTCACCCGCGGGACGACGTCGCTGGCCGAGCTGGTCCGTACCCACCCGCTGGCACAGCGGGCCCTGTCGGCGATGGACCGTTAGGCCGCCCCCCATGTGCCGGCCGGCCTTAGGCCGTTTCTCGGCGCTCGCCGTGCCGACCGGACCAAGACGCCGGTGGGCCGGAGTCCGGGCCGACGGGCGGTGGCGGTCCCGTCGTAGCGGGTGGTTCGGGCCTCGTCCCATGCGTCGGGTGATGTATCGACAGGCAGCGCCGCGCCCGCCGGGGGCGAACCCGTCGAACCCCGGTGGCCAGGTCTGGCCGTGAGGCCTGCGACGGGTGATCTGTCGGAGCCGTCGACTCCTGCCCGGCAGGGGCACAGGCAGTGCTGTGCTGGTCCGGGTCAGGACGTGATGGTGATGCGGAAGACGGGGTGGTCGGGGGCGATGCGGCGCAGCTCCTCGACGGACGAATCCGGGCCGACGCCGGCGAAGAAGACCCCTACCTCCGCCTTCCAGCGCTTGAGGTAGGCACGCAGCAGTTCCGGCTTCTCGTCGTCGGCGATCTCGGCGGCGGTGAAGACGTCGGTCTTCTTGCCGAGGTGGAGCTCACCGCCGCCGGCAGCACGCATGTTGTGCGTCCACTGGACATGGCCACGCGGCGCGACGAGATACTGCTGCCCGTCCACGGTCAGGAGGTTGACCGGGGTGCGGCGCCACTCGCCGCTCTTGCGGCCGCGGACGGCCAGGACTCTCGATCCCCAGACGCTGATGCCGCGCCGGGTGATCCAGGCGACGGTGCGGTTGAAGACATTGACCGTGAACCAGCCGGGCTTCTGAACATGCACGGACATGAGATTCTCCTCATTGGAAAGTGTGAGCACTGCTCTCGCTTGAGATCAGTGTGCACGAGGTTGGCGCTCAAAAGCAAGAGCACTGCTCTCTTTATTGGTCGGTGCTCCAATCCGTGGCAGACTAAGCTCCATGAGCGCCATCAGAGGAGCCAGGGAACGGGCCCGCATCGAAGTCACCGCAGCCATCAAGGACGAGGCGAGAAAGCAGCTCGCAGCCGACGGCGCCGCGAAACTTTCGCTGCGCGCCGTCGCACGTGAGCTGGGCATGGTCTCGTCCGCGCTGTACCGGTACTTCCCCAGCCGCGACGACCTGCTCACTGCCCTGATCGTCGATGCGTACGACGCCGTGGGCGAGGCCGCCGAGACCGCTCACCGGGCCTCGTGCGACGTCCCACCCGTACCCGCCGCACATCTCGCCCGCTGGATCGCGGTCGCCTGCGCCGTACGCGAGTGGGCCCTCGCCCACCCCCATGAGTACGCTCTGATCTACGGCTCGCCCGTGCCCGGGTACACGGCACCTCAGACGACCATCGGCCCCGCCTCCCGCGTCGGCCTCGTTTTCATCGGGATCGTCGAAGACGCCCACCGCACGGACGGCCTCGCCGTGCCGCCTCTCACCGCCGAACTGCGTCCCGAGGCCGAGCGGATGGCCGCCGACCTGGCACCCGATCTCCCTCCGGCGGTCGTGGCCCCTCTCGTGGCCGCGTGGGCGCAGCTCATGGGGCTGATCTCCTTCGAGATCTTCGGCCAGTTCAACCGGATCGTCGAAGCCCGGGAGGCCTTCTTCCGGCAGGCGGTCGCCGACCTGGCCCGTCACGTCGGATTGCTCGACGACCGGGCTAACCGCCCGGCCGCCAGCAGCTCCGGTGCCTGAGCCTGCCCGCCCGTATGTCCGCCCATCGGCCCGGACGGACATCTTGCCTGCGCCGACCGGGGTTGGTCACTGCTCGCCGGTGAGTGTGCAGGAGGTTGAGTCAGCTCGACCGTGTGCTGGTTTGCCCGATGGCTTGCGGCACGCTGGGCCGACCGGGTTAGAGGGCGCGCGGATCGGTGGGGCGGCGTCGCGTGCCGATGGGCGGCGCCCGGCGGCGTTGTCGTCGGTCGACGACTCCCCCATAGCCCGAAAGGCATGGGAGGGGCCCCC
>NZ_JBFBCG010000102.1:0-21080 GCF_040683105.1 Streptomyces sp. NPDC051020
GATGTGGTCCTAGAGAAACCCCATCATCGCAGGTCGCAAGGCACTTCTTCGATTCCGGAAGCACTATCCACGGGCATCAAGCCGGTGGATCCGGGTTCAATCTCTGCGAACATCGACCGGCGTGTCACCAGACCCGGCGAACATTCGTGGTCACCGCACTAGACGTCTTTCGACAGAGCAAGGCCCGGACCAGGCGTCCGGGCCTTCGTCGTGTCTCGGGATCTTTCCTTCCGGTCGCTGCTGTCCGGGTGCTGGCTTTGGGCCCTGCGGGGTGAAGAAGCCGATCCCGGGAGGACGAGACGCAAACACCTGAGCCCTGCCACTGCCCCGCTCGCTCACCCGAACTCACCCCGAAGGCAGTACCGATGATCACCCGCCAGACACCCAGGGCAACACCCACGTCAATCGCCGCCACGCTGAACACACCACCCTGGGCCACGGCGGAAACCCCACAGGGACGCTCTCAGGCAGAGAGCAGCAGGACCGCCGACCGCGAGGCGCGCACCACCCCCACGCGGACGACACCACGACAAGTGTCCGCCGTCTCTGTTCCTCCACCTTCTAGGAGAATCCCGATGTCTCGGGACGCGCACTGCCCTGCATCCGCACACCCTGATCCACCCCAGCACGCCCGGAGCGGCGCCCGCCGGGAAGCCGGTGCTCTTGTCGCAGCGCGCCGCGCTGATCCTCTTCATAGCCATGGGCGTCGGCATCGGCATGGGCGTGCTCACGTTCTTCGCCGAGAAGTCCTACCCCAAGGCGGCCATCGGTCTTCGGGGACTGGCGGCACCAGGGCGGCAGGATCGCCGAGGAGAACCGCTTGCGCTCGCCGGTCGCCTCGTCGATGCGCCGGTCGTTCACGCGCGGGGCCTTGACCTCGATCACGCCGGCTGCGGTGGTGACCTTCCGCGGCTGGTGATGACCGTTGCGGACCACCAGCCGGCGCCCCATCTCATCCCTCTCCTCGGCCAACTCAGAGATGTAGGCGTTGACTTCGGCTTCCAGCGCGGCGGCAAGCATCCGCCTTGCGCCTCGCGGACGATCTCGTCCAGCAGGGAGCCGTCTCGCGTGGAACCGTCGGCGTTGACTACGGTGAGCACGGGCGTGCCTTCCCGACCGACGCTGCAACGTCGGCCTACTCGATGACCATCACGGGATCATTCGGGAAGGTACGCCCTCTGCGTTCCTCCCGGAACCGATCCACAAGTCTTGAGCATTGCTCGACGGTCGAGCCCCTGCTCTACACCGACCACCTACTCGAAGGCCGCATCGGCGACGTCATCACCGAGGCCGAGGGCCTCAACGGCGACCCCTTCATCGACGACTTCGCCGTGCCGCCCCTGACGGCGGCGACCGCTGCGGCCGCGAGCGGTCACCGGAACCCGCAGACGCAACGGCCAAGTGGCAGGCCTGCAGGCGTCATTGAGTCATCGGCCCAATAGCTGTCGCGGATGGCGATATTGACAAAACGACCGGTCACATTAAATCCTGGAAGGGCCACCCGCTGCAGTTCGGGCGTATGCCCCGGGTGCGCTGCGGCTGTCCGGCGACACACCCCCCGAAACGTCGCCGGGCACCTGCACCCGCCGGACCGCGCTTCAGCAGATCGATCTCCCGAAGACCGCCGGGAGACCCAGGGGCCGTGCCCTTGAGCACCCGCGCTCCGTACGACGAAGGGACACGCTCATGACCACCTCCCCCGGCGCCAAGACCGGCGCGCTCCGCGCGGTCCAGATCACGGCGCCGGACGCAGCCCCCGTGCTGGCCGAAGTCGCCCCGCGGGAACCCGGTCCGGGCGCGGTACGGATCACGGTGGAGGCGTGCGGCGTGTGCCACTCCGACCTGCTCATCGCCAGCGGCAAGCTGCCCGGCAGCACCTTCCCGATCACGCCGGGCCACGAGATCGCCGGCCGCATCGACGCGCTCGGCGACGGCGTGGAGGCCTGGCAGGTCGGCGACCGGGTCGCCGTGGGCTGGTACGGAGGCAGCTGCGGATACTGCGACGCATGCCGGTCGGGTGACGCCGTGCACTGCCCCCGGCTCGCGATCCCCGGTGTCGCCTACCCGGGCGGATACGCCGACTCCGTCATCGTCCCCGCAGTCGCACTGGCGGCCGTCCCGGGCGAGCTCACCGCCACCGAGGCGGCACCGCTGGCCTGCGCGGGCGTGACCGTGTTCAACGCCCTGCGCCGTTCCGCCGCGTGCCCCGGAGACACCGTCGCCGTCCTCGGACTCGGCGGCCTGGGCCATCTGGGCGTGCAGTTCGCCCAGAAGATGGGTTTCCGCACCGTCGCGATCGCTCGCGGCGCGAAGAAGAAGGCGCTCGCGCTCGAGCTCGGCGCCGCACACTACATCGACAGCACCGAAGGCGACGTCGCCGAAGCGCTGCAGCAGTTCGGCGGCGCGAAGGTCGTCCTGGCCACCGCCACCAACGCGGACGCCATGGCAGCGACCATCGACGGGCTCAGCCGTCCGGGCGAACTCATCATCGTCGGCATCGGATCCGAGCCGCTGCAGCTGACTGTCCGACAGTTGCTCAGGGGCGACCGGAAGGTCTACGCCCACTCCTCGGGCACCGCGGTCGACACCCAGGACACGCTGCGCTTCGCAGCCCAGACGGGGGTGCGGGCCTGGACCGAGGAGGTGCCACTGGAGGAGACCGCTCAGGCGGTGGCGAAGATGACCTCCGGCCGAGCCCGGTTCCGCATGGTCGTCACCACCGGCCGCTGAACGGTTTTCATCATCTCATGCCAGACGCGAGGGAGTTGTGATGCAGCAGGTAGCAGTGGTCACGTTCGACGGTTTCAACGAGTTGGACAGTTTCATCGCCTCGGCGTTGATCAACCGGTGCCGAAAGGACGGTCTGGAGGCGTTCATCACGACGCCGACGCCGATGATCACGTCGATGAACGGTGTGGAGGTGACCGGGCAGCGCCCGATCGAGTTCGCGGCCGACGCCGACGTCGTGCTGATCGGCAGCGGCATCAAGACCCGCGACGTGGTCGCGGACGACCGGCTGATCGCGATGCTCCCGCTCGACCCTTCACGGCAGCTGATCGGCTCGCAGTGCTCCGGCGCGCTGGTCCTGGCCCGTCTCGGGCTGCTGGCCGGCATGCCGGCCTGCACCGACCGCACCAGCCGGCCCTTCGTCGAGGCCTGCGGCCTCACAGTGCTGGAAACCCCGTTCCACGCAGAAGGCAACATCGCCACCGCAGGCGGCTGCCTGGCCTCCCAGTACCTCGCCACCTGGATCATCACCCGCACCCTCGGCGTGGACGCCGCACGCGCCGTCCTCGACTACGTCGCCCCCGTCGGCGAGAACCACGAGACCGTCGAACGTGCCCTGCACGCCATCCACACCGGCCAACCCGCCCACCACTGAGCGGGCCACCCGCATCGCCGTCCCGCTCTGCACCGCTTGATGACGTTCCGTCGGCTTAGCCGGCGGACCGTTTTCATTTCCGCCCGACTTCAGGCGCGCCCCCAACCGGCTACCGCACGAACTTCGCGGAGCCGTCCCACTCGTGCTGGGCGCGACGGACGTGGTCAGTCACTCGACCGACGCAACGTCCCAGCCGCCAGGCGCACGCTCAGGGCAGACGCCCATCGCTGCGTGACTGCGGCCGGCCTCGACATGCAGAGGTCCGACGGAAACTGACCGTGAAGTCCTTGCTGGAGCGCTGGGAGTGGCAGCACCAAACCGCCTGCCGAGGAATGGACTCCGACGTTTTCTTCTCCCCCTCCCACGAGCGCGTACCGGGCAGACTGACAGACCGCCAGGGCCTGCTCCTCCCTCACCCGCCGGACTGGCCAAATGCTCCGTCACATGTTCCTCGGCGACGGGACCTTCAGCCACGACCGGATCCTCGACTTCTCCACCCCGGTCACCGGGACGCTCTTCCACGTGCCGACCGCCGACTTCCTCGAGGATCTGGCAGCCGGCAACGACCAGGACGAACCGGCGGCCGGGTCCGACGGCTCGCTCGGCGTCGGAAACCTCAACAACCGCTAGGAGCCCGGCACATCATGGACAATCTGCACCGCGATCTCGCCCCGATCTCCTCGGCCGCCTGGGCCGACATGGAGCAGGAGGCCCGACGTACCTTCACCCGCCATGTCGCGGGCCGGCGCATCGTGGACGTACCCGAGGCGGCCGGGCTGGAGTTGGCCGCCGTCAACACCGGCCAGGTGGACATCATCGAGGCCCCTGCCGCCGGCGTCCAGGCTCGGCTGCGGCGCACGCAGCCGGTGGTGGAGTTGCGTGTGCCGTTCACCGTGGACCGTCGCCAGGTGGACGACGTGGCCCGCGGCGCGAAGGACCCTGACTGGGGCCCGGTCAAGGAGGCTGCCCGGCAGGCCGCCTTCGCCGAGGACCGGGTCGTGTTCGAGGGCTACCAGGCAGCCGGCGTCACAGGCCTGCGCCACGCCGCCCGCAACCAATCGCTCGCCCTGCCCGCGGACCCGCGTGAATACCCGAACGTGGTCAGCCAGGCCGTCAGCGCACTGCGGCTGGCCGGCGTTGACGGCCCCTACACGCCGGCTCTCAGCGCCGATGCGTTCACCGTGGTGAGCGAGACCTCGGATCACGGGTACCCGATCCACGAGCACCTGCGGCGGCAGCTGGACGGGGAGGTCGTCTGGGCGCCCGCGATCGACGGCGCTTTCCTCGTGTCCGGCCGTGGCGGCGACTTCACCCTCCAGCTCGGCCAGGACCTGTCGATCGGCTACCTCTCACACGACGCGGACAGCGTCGAGCTCTTCTTCCAGGAGTCGTTGACCTTCCTCGTCCACACCGACGAGGCTGTTGCTGCAATCGGCCCCGCCCAGTAGCGAGTTGAGGCTGACGTTGCCCGGATGAGCCTTGATGTCCGCCGGCATCGACTCCACGTCTTCGTCGTGTTCCAAGGCGTCGCCGTCCACGGCCGTGCCGTCGCCCGGCTCGGCGTCGACGCCGGTGGGTACGGTGACGACCAGCGAGTCCAGCCGCGCGTTGCCGGAAGCTGCGGCGGGGCACTTCTGACCGTCGTACGCCGGCGCCCCGTGTGACGGCCATCGCGGGCACGGGGCAACCGCGCAGATCCATGCCCACGGCCGAGGTCAGAGCAGTCTTGAGATGCGCCTCACCTCCGGGGTGCTTGGGCGCCGACACCGTCGGGGGTGGCGATGCGTTCGATCCGCGGCTGGGCGAGCCGGACGTAATCGGCACCAGAGATGACGACGGATCGGTCGAGGCGGGCGGCGTTGAAGTAGAGCTGTGGCCGGGTGATGAGCTCAGGGTCGGCGACGAGTTCGAGATCGGGATCGAACGCGAAGGGGAGGACCGTGCCGGGGACGGCGTGGGCCAGTCGTTCGGCGGTCGCCGCGTCGCTGAATCCGGCGTAACGGGCGTCGAACAGTTGGCGGACGGCGTCCAGGTCGACGCGCCGGTCGCCGGGGACGACCGCGAGCACGTGGCGGGTGGTGCGCCGGTCGGTCTTGACTCTGAGGATGATGCACTTGGCTGCGCGGGACACGGGGTGACCGCGCAGGGCACTGACCGACTCCGTGGTGCCGTCCGGCTCGTGGTCGATGAGCCGGTAGGCGGTGTGGGTGGTGTCGAGCAGGGCGATCAGACGCTGGTAGGTGTCGGGGTGGGGCATGTTCTGTCCTCTTCCACGGTTTCGGCGGTGGTGGTGCGGTGGGTTCGTTCGATGGCCTGGCCCCAGTACGTTCCGGCGATCATGAGCACGGCGCCGAGGGAGGCCCACACGGTAAGCCGTTCGCCGCCGAGACTGATCCCGATCGCGACGGCCCAGATCGGTTCGGATCCCAGCAGCAGGCTGGCCCGACTGGCGGAGGTGCGTTGTACGGCCCAGGTCTGCGCAAGGAAAGCAAACACGCTGCAGAACAGCGCGAGATAGATCAGCTGCGACCATGTGGTGGCGCTGCTGTGGGCCAGGTCGGGCAGGTAAGTGAGGGCGGGCGCCAGGAACAACGCCGAGCCGACGACGGTCTGGACGGTCGTCAGGTGGAGCGAGTCCATGGGGCGGCGGGCCGTGAGCCGTCCCACCAGCGCGACGTGCCCGGCCCGTACGACCGCGGCGGCGAGCACCAGGGCATCACCGAGCCGTAGCGCGTGCAGCCCGGTGCTGGAGGTAAGCAGCCCGACGGCCAGCACGCACAGGCCGGCCGCGACGAAGAACGTCCAGGGCAGTCTGCGGCTTCTCGCGGTCCGGTCCAGCAGCGGCGTCAGCACAATGGTCAGGCTGATGATCAACCCGGCATTCGCGGCACTTGTGTGCGCAACCCCGTAGGTCTCCAGCACCAGAACGGCTGCCTGCGTGACGCCCAGCAGCGACCCGGCACGTACCTCTGTGCGGGTCCAGCGGCGCACCCGGCGACGGGAGGCGACCAAGCCTGCGCACGCGAGCGCGGAGATCGCGTACCTGGCGAACAGCACGGCGGTAACCGGGAGGGCGCCGGTGACCGTCTTGGCCGCCAGGTAGCTGGAACCCCAGACCAGCGCGATCAGGAACAGCACTACATCGATACGGCGTGCAGCAGGCATGCCCCCACGCTGCACCACCAGGAGGTTGAAGACCAGCACCAGCTTCTAAAGCGAAGCTGTAGCTGTCCTACACTTTTCGCATGGATGAGCGGCAACTTCAAATCCTGCGGGAACTGGGAGAACTGGGCAGTGTCAGCGCGGTCGCCGAGGCACTGCACGTGACGCCGTCCGCGATCTCCCAACAATTGCGCCTATTGCAGCGCTCCATCCCCCTCCCGCTCACCGAGCGCGCCGGGCGCCGGGTGGTGCTGACCGAAGCCGGGCAAACCCTGGCCCGCGCGGCCATCGAGGTGGAGACAGCCCTGGCCCGGGCACGACACACCATCACCGACTTCGCCGAGCAGCCCGACGGCGACGTCTCACTGGCGGCGTTCCACAGCGCGGCCTCCGCGTTCTTCCCTCTGCTTCTGCGCAGCCTCGCCGGGCCGGGCCACCCACGACTGGCTCTCGCCGACGAAGATGTCGCCCAGGACCACTCCCCCGCCCTCACACGTGAGTACGACCTCGTTCTCGCCCACCGCCTCGACCACGGCCCGCCCTGGCCTCGCACCGTCACCGCCAGCACCCTGCTGCGAGAGCCACTCGATGTCGCCATGCCGACCGGTCACCCGCTGGCCTCCAAAACGCTGCTCTTTCCAAAAGACGTGGCCGACCAGCCCTGGATCACCGTCCACGACGGCTTCCCGCTCATGTCCACCATCGAAGCCATCGCCAGTGTCGCCAACCGCCGCCTCGACATCGCCCACCGCATCAACGAATTCGCCGTAGCCGCCGAGGCCGTAGCCGCCGGCGGCGGCCTGGCGCTGATGCCACGCTGGACAGCCCGCGAGCACCCGAACGTCGTCCTGCGGCCGCTGGGCGCGGTCCACGCCCGACGCCGCATCGACGTCCTCCACCGGCCGGAACGCACCGCACGACGGGCCGTCCGAACCGTCCTCGCCGAGCTGCACCGCGCCGCCGCAGAGATCCAAAGCCAAGAGACCCACGCCTCTCACCCCGATGCTGACAGCTCCGCAACCGCATGAAACCGAGAAGGACTTGGCGGTCAGCATCAGCGCCCTGCACGACCACGACATCGATTCGCCCTTCTCCCGGTTCGACCGGTACGCAGAGCGCGAAGGATGGGGCCGCCAGGGACTCCATTTCGTCCCCGGGGCATGCTGTCCGGTCAGTGGGCCGTTCGGTCCTGTCCTGTGCTGTCCAGGCAGTGGCTCCTCACTCTCACCGGGTTCCTCCTGGGATGCCCCGGCCTTCAGGCCGTCCTACCGGTAAGATGACCGGTCATTTTAGAGATGAAGGCCCGCCAGGGCTGAGCGCCAGCACACGCATCCACCGCGCCTCCCTCCGCAACAGACCCGCCAAGGCCCGCGGGCCGAGAACTACCTGACGCAGCGTCGAGCCCGCCCGCAATGAGCGTGTGCCCGGCACCTGAGGCAAGGTGAATCCAAAGCAGACGCTTCGCGGACAGCAACTGCCACCGCTTGCCCGAACCGCTGTGCGCAAGTCCCATCTAGGCCAACCCTGGTGCGGTCGAACCCGGATCTCCCCCACACCCGCAGCCCTCGCGCAGTCGCACCCAAGACACACGCCAAGTCGACTGCCGGGGATCGCAGTTGCACTCCCCTGTCGCCCAGTGCGCCATCGGCGTTGCGGCCGCAGCCACACCCACCAGCGACACAACGCCCGCGCCCGCAGGCGTGACCAGCCCACGCCCTTCCACGCCAGCCGCCGGGCCCATCCATCCAGACGGCTCCGCTTGACAAGCGTAAGACGACCGGTCATTTTAGAAGAGGCCTCCCGCCCTGCGAACCACGACCCACAGGCCCACCGAGGCCCAAACCAGCCACGTCTCAAGGAGACTCACCGTGATCGCGAAGACCCTCGCCCGTCACCCCCGCAAGTCCGCCGCCGTTCTCGTCGCTGCCGCGGGTGCCGCGGCACTCGCGCTGTCCGTCACGGCGCCGACGGCACATGGCGCAACAGCCGGTGATCCGTCCCAGAAGCCCACGGTCGTACTCGTCCATGGCGCATTCGTGGACGCCTCCAGCTGGAACAGCGTGATCAAGCGCCTGCAGCGCGACGGCTATCCGGTCCTCGCCCCGGCCAACCCGCTGCGCGGACTGGCGAGCGACGCCACCTACATCAACAGCGTCCTCAAGAACGTCAAGGGACCCGTCGTGCTGGTGGGCCACTCCTACGGCGGCTCCGTGATCAGCCAGGCCGCCGCCGGCGACCCGGACGTCAAGGCCCTCGTCTACATCGCCGCTTTCGCCCAGGACAAGGGCGAGACCGTGACAGCCCTCAACAGCAAGTTCCCCGCGACCAACCTCGGCGCCGCCCTCAACCCCGTGCCTTACCCCCTGCCCGGCGGCGGCACCGGCACCGACCTCTACGTCAAGGCCGACAAGTTCCACGAGGTCTTCGCCGCCGACGCCCCCACCTCGCTCACCGACCTGGCGGCCGTCACGCAGCGCCCCGTCTCCGCTTCCGTCTTCGACGAGAAGCCCACCGAGGCCGCCTGGAAGACCATCCCCTCCTGGGACCTGATCACCACCCAGGACCACGCCATAAACCCCGACGAACAGCGCTACATGGCCCAGCGCGCCCACGCCCACACCACTGAGATCAACTCCTCCCACGCCGCACCCCTCACCCACCCCGGCGCCGTCACCCGCGTCGTCGAACAGGCCGCCCACACCACCACCCGGTGACCCACACCACCGCGCCACCCCGCCCCGGCCACGAGCCACGGCGTTCGGCGGCTCGGCCACCGAGGTGAACGAGTTCGCCACCACGCACACGGAGGCGAACCCGCGGCCGTAGAGAACGGCCGACGCCCGGACTGCCCTCGCCGCGCCTGCGGCAGAGGACGTTTCGACGGCCGGACCACGACCGGCCCCCGATCTGCCGGCCTGTCAGGCGATACCCCGCATCGACACGTCCTGTTCACGCTTGCTCAGCGGGGGCGCTGCCCGAGGGGGCGCCGGGAAGACATCGAGCACGCACGGGCCGGCGCAGAGAGGACCGGAGTTCCCCGCGCAGGCCAATCGGGGGGCAGATGACCGCAGCATCCGAATGTAGTCTCCCTGCCGCTCACCGGGCCCGAGGGGTGCCGCCGGAGGTGCTGATGCGAGGTCCGGGTCAATGCCCGGTCCGACGTCGTGCCGGACAGCTCACGAGCGGCATGACTGCATGGCGTGGATGTGTGCAACCACCGCCAGGACCGGCGCGCACTCAACACCTTTGAAGCAACACGCTGTTCGGCATCGTCGACACGGGCGTGTTCCTCTGCCTGCAGGTCGGCAGGACCGCCCGTACGGACACGGACCGACTCCGGTCGCCAAGGAGGTCTTCGCCGGGCAGCTGCCCCACGGCGAGCCGAGGCAGCTGGCCGTCTTCGGCATGCTCGCGGGGAGGCATCGACACCGTCCTGGTGATCGTGGACCAGCCCACGCCCGTCGCACCCCGCTCACAGTCTCCCCGGACGCAGGCTGCGAGGTCACCTGCCTGCCGGGCCTGGCCATGCGGCCGATCGCCGACCGGCGTCCGGGCAAGGCGAAGTCCGACGCCACGAACGCCGCGGTGATCAGGGACGCCGCCCGTACGACGCCGCACACCCTGCGCCCGCTGGTGCTGACCGACCAGATCGCGGCCCAATAGACCGTGCCGGTGGGCTTCGACCGCCGACGAAGGTGACGCCGACCACCGTGCCGCGGTCCGCGTCGACCAGCATCCGCGCCTTGCCGCGGTAGCCGAGAACGTGCTGCTGCGCGCCGGCGACCCGCGCGATGTCGTAGTCGACCACGTCCACCTTGCGCCCGGTCCGCTCCGCCTCGCGTGTGGTCAGGCCTACCGACGCGACCTCCGGATCGGTGAAGACCACCTGCGGCACAGCCACGCTGTCCGCGGTCGCCACGTGAACACCCCAGGGAGCGTCGTCGACTGGCTCTCCCTTCGCGCGGGCGCCGATCACCGCGCCGGCGATCCGGGCCTGATACTTGCCTTGGTGAGTCAGCAGCGCACGGTGATTCACATCGCCCACCGCGTAAAGCCAGCCGTCGGCGACGTCGATCACCCGGAAGGTGTCGTCCACGGTGAGCCAGCCGCCCGGAACCAGACCCACCGTCTCCAGGCCGAGACCCGTGGTCCGAGGCGCGCGCCCCGTGGCGAACAGGATCTCGTCGGCGGCCAGTTCGCTGTGGTCGGCGAGCGTGATCCCCACCTCGCCCGCCGCACCGCCGTCCCGGGTGAGCGCAGCCACCTCGACGCCGAACCGGATGCCGACGCCGGCTTCGCGCAGGGCGTCGGCGACCATCTCTCCAGCGAACGGCTCAAGCCTTGGCAACAGTTCCTCTTCGCGGACCAGCATGGTCACCTGCGACCCGAGCCCTCACCACGCCGTGGCCATCTCCACGGCCACGACCCCGCCGCCCACCACGGCCAGCCGTGCGGGCACGCGCTTGGCGCTTGTGGCCTCGCGGCTGGTCCACACGTGTGCGGAGTCGATACCGGGTATCTCCGGTAGGGCGGCGCTGGTACCCGTCGACACCACCACCGCATGACGTGCGGTGAGGTGGACCACATCGCCCTCGGGGGTGTGCACGCTCACCTGCCGGGGGCCGTCGAGGCGGCCGTGCCCGCGAAGGAGATCCACGGATATCTCCTCCAGCCAGTCGACCTGGTCCTCGTCCTTCCAGTAGGCCGCCATCCTGTCCCGGTGCGCCAGAACCGCGTCGACGTCCAGCGGCGCGGCCGCCACCTTGCTCAGTCCGGGCACGCCGAGCGCCTCGGATCGCGCCACGACAGGTCGCAGCAGCGCCTTGCTCGGCTCACACGCCCAGAACGAGCATTCACCACCCAGAAGTTCACGTTCCACGATGACCGTGCTGAGCCCGGCGGCGCGCGTACGGTCGGCCACGTTCGAACCGACCGGGCCCGCACCGATGACTATCACGTCGTAGGCAGTGGAAGTCTCACTCCTTTCATACAGCTCCTGTCGTTGTCAGCGGTCGGGGCCTTGCCTCTTCGCGTTACGGCGAGATGCCGACGAGATGCGGGAAGGGGGGCGGCGGTCGGTCCTGGGTGGGGTTCAGTTGGCCTGCCACCAGGTGGTGATGATCTGAACCGCGTCTGCAGGGAGGGCAGCAGCTCGCTCAGCACCGGCAACTCCGCCGGGTACGCGCGCACGCAGGGCAGCTGGCCGGCGAACCGCTCACCCGCATACGCGGCGAGGTAGTCCTCACGCACCACGTCCGGCATGTCATAGCCGTGGGACTCGGGAGGCCTCACCTCACGACTCACTGATGTCGTGGGGAACGCAGTAGCGGGAGGGTTGGTGCTGGACGAGTAGTGCGTGTTGTCTCGGCGGATGGTGCCGGCTACGGAGACCAAGCGTCCTCAGGACGGGGGCCACACCGATGCCCCCTCTTCGTCCGGGGGCCGGCGCGCGTCCGTGCCCCTGCGGAGCCCGACGGCACGACTGTCAGCCGTCGCCGAGCAGTTGCGCGAGCGCCGCGTCCAAGTCCAGCCTTGTGCCCTCCGTCCCCGGCGGGACAGCGACCCAGGTCCGGTCCAGCCACTGCTGGACCGGGAGAGCGGGGCCTTCGCGGCAGGCGACCATATCAAGGCCGCACAACGAGATGCACATGCGGGCGTATCCCCCGGAGTGTTTGGAGGATCGATGCACTGGCCGCACCAGTACGTCACCCTCCGGACGGCACACGGAGGCCGGCCTGGAGCAGGTCGCGGGCGAACAACCACGAACTGATGACCACGTCGCCGTGGCTGAGGTCCAAGCGGGCCGTGAAGGGCTGGCACGCGTCGTAGACCAACCGAGCGGGCAAGGGGAACTTCTGGTCGCCCTCCAGGATCAGGTGCAGAAACAGGGGTTGCTCCACGATGTCAACCGCAGACGGGAGATGGTGGTCGCCGGTCCGGCGCGGGAGGGCGTCGCCGGGGGTCTGCGGCACTCGCGGAATCGATCGGACTCGGTGAGTCCGCCCCACACCCCGTAGCCCTGCACCTTGATCCGGTACGGGCGGACGCTGCTGTCGGTCGGGGCTGTGGAGCCGAGCGGAACACCAGGCAGCATTGTGGTGCCGGACGCCGCCGTCCCGGTTGTTGCCGCGTGGGCCCGGCCGGAAAGGCCGACCTGAGCGGCCACTGCGGCGCCGGCAGCCGCAATGCCCAGGAACCGACGACGCTCAGTGCTGAACCGGCCGTCGATCTCGATTTCCGTGCGAGGCTGAGGCCCCATCACCCGAACCCGAGAGGAAGAGACCATGGGGGTTCTGTCCACCCAGTTCACCGAGAAGTTCGCTGTCGCGTATCCATTCGCCTGCGCCGGAATGGCTTTCGCGGGCGGCACCGCAGATTTGGCGGTGGCTGTCACCGCGGCCGGGGGGATCGGCGCGGTGGGTGCCGCACTCCTTCCCACGGACGAACTTCGTCGCATCATCGCCGAGATCCGGCAGCGGGTCGGGGCGGCCCCGTTCAACATCAACCTGATCTCGTACTTCGACACCACCGAACAGGTCCGCATCTGTGCCGAGGAACGCGTACCGATCGTCTCCTTCCACTGGGGACACCCGCCGACCGAACAGATCCAGCAGTTGCGCGCGGCCGGAGTGTCGGTGTGGGAGCAGGTGGGTTCGGTCGAAGCCGCCGTGCGCGCGGTCGACGACGGCGTGGAAGTCGTCGTGAACCAAGGCTGGGAAGCCGGTGGCCACAATTTCGGCGGGCTGCCCACCATGGTCGGTCTGCCCGCTGTCGTCGACGCCGTGGGAGATCGGGTACCGGTTCTCGCGGCAGGGGGGATCACCGACGGCCGCCAGGTCGCCGCGGCGCTGTGTCTGGGCGCCGCCGGTGTGTGGGTCGGAACCCGGTTGGTCGCCTCCGCCGAGGCGCACGTGCATCCCGAGCACCACCGCCGGCTGATCGCTTCTCGTGGGGAAGGCACCATTCTCACATCGGTCTTTGGCCCGGAATGGCCGGACCTCAACCCGATGCGGGTTCAGCACGACCGTGTGGTGGCCGAATGGAACGACCGGGTGGATCAGGTGCCGGCCACACGCGATTCGCTCGAGCAGGTCGGTACCACTGTGTTCCAGGGTGAAGAGATCGTGCTCCGCAAGTTCAACGTGCTGCCTCCGATTCCCGAGACCGAGGCCGATTGGGAGGAGATGCCCTGGTTGATGGGGCAGGGCGTCGGCCTGATCCACGAGATCAAGCCGGCCGGGGAAATCGTGCGCGACATGATGGACCAGGCGGAAAGGGTACTGACCCGGTCGGCCACCGCGCGTGACGAGGCGTCGCGATGACTTTCCCGAATCAGAAGGCCGCCGTCATCACCGGCGCGTCACAAGGCATCGGAGCCGCACTGGTGGACGCCTACCGCGACCTCGGATACCGGGTCGTGGCGTCCTCCCGCACCATCGCCGAGTCCCGAGATCCCGATATCGTCACCGTCCGCGGGGACATCAGCGAGGCCTCGACCGCCGAACGCTTCACCACCAGCTCAGCCGAACCGTAGTAGCACTGATCAGGGCCGGGGCAGAACCCATCGCCCCGGCCCCACCGTGAACGACGTGCCACAGACCCTCTCGGAGCCCCGTACCGCCCAAGCAACAACGCAGTCGTCGGGGCAACTCCCGCAACAACAGGACCGTTCCAGCACCACACGGTCATTCACCCAGCTTGACCTGGGACTTGACCGTCAAGACGAGATAGCAACAGCGGCACCGGACAAGCGACATAACTGAACTGATGGCACGCGGCTTCGTCTGTCGCATGCCACCGGCTCACCCAGCGCCGGCCCCTGCCCAGACCACGGTTCGCACCTCCTGTTACCGGGCGGGCCGCTGGCCGCCTCTCGGTGGCCACCCGGCCAGAACAGATTCGGCACACATGAGGCCGGGAAACGCCATGAACACGTGAGAACTACGGGGGGTGTGTTTCCGCAGGCCAGATGCCCCGCTGCCGATGTTTCCGCAGGTCACAGCCCGCCCAGAGAAAACTCCTCAAGCGGGTGTCGCAGGTTCGAGTCCTGCCCGGGGCACCAGGCAAAACGGCCCGGACCGACCACGGTCGGGGCCGTTTTGACGGCAGTCGCCCTCAGGCGACAGGCAGGCGGCGTTTGAGCAGCCGGTCCATGTGGCTGATCGCCTCCCGCTGAGTGTCGTGCACGACGTGCGTATACACGTCCATCGTGTACACGTCCATCGTGATGCTGATCCGGCTGTGCCCGAGGATCTCCATGATGACCCGCGGCGGGGCACCGGCCGCCGTCAGCAGCGTGGCGCAGCCGTGCCGCGCGAATCGGGGAGCCGGCTCCCGGCTCCCTCCTGGTCCGAGCCGCTGCCAGTCAGCCGCCTGGTCAGGCCGAAGCGGCGGGCACGGCGTGATCAGCCGAACAGCTGGGAACCGAGCGGGTGCTGTCGGTCGAAGCCGGGGAGGATCAGAAATGTCGCGCTGGCGGTTGTGGTGGTGAATTGCAGCAGTGCGTCGGAGGTGTCCATGTGGGTGAGGGTGGCGGTGAAGGTCCGCAGGTCGTTCTGGAAGCTGATGAAGAGCAGGCCGGGGGCGGGCTCGTCGGTGCTGTAGGAGCGGCGGAGCATGAGGCCGGCACCGACCACGGCCGGGTTCGCCCTGCGCACGTGGGCGTTCGCCGGGACGAGATAGCGACCATCCGGTGTTTTGGCGCCGAGTTCCGGGCCCGAGGCGACGGTGCCGCCGGAGAGAGGGACGCCGCTGGCCCGGCGCCGCCCGAAGACCGCTTCCTGCTCGGCTACGGACAGGGCGGCGAACCGCGGCAGGTCGAGTTCCATGCGCCGCAGTACGGCAAGGGTGCCGCCGGCGACCGCAGGGGGCCCGGCCAGCCACAGGTCGCGTTGTTGTTCGGCGGCCGTGTGCGGGCCCACGATGCCATCGATGAAACCGAGCGGGTTTCGTGGCGCGGTAAGGCCGTTGTCGAGCGGCACGTTCGCACCGCGGCGTGCGGACTGCCGCCAGCGTTCGTGGATGCGGTCACCGGCCTGGTCCAGGAGCGCGGCGGCGACGACCGGTAGGAGCAGCGCGTCGCTGGCGCAGATCTGTATCAGCAGGTCACCGCCGCGTGCTCGCGGGTCGATCCGCTCGCGGGAGAATCGCGGGAGGTCGTTCGCGCCGGGCAGCGAGGCACCGGCCATGCGCACCAGCCGCGGGCCCACGCCGACGGTCACGGTGAGGTCGCCCGGCGGCGGGCCCAGCAGCCGCTGGTCGGCCCCTGCGATGAGGGTGCGGATGGCCTGGCCGAGTTCGGCCAGTAACGGGCCGGGAGCCACGGCGGCACCGAGGTCGGCCACCACGGCCAGCAAGTTGCGCTGAGCCGGCTGGGGGAGCGTGACGCCTGCCTGGTGTCGGCCCGCCGCCGGAACCGTCACGGGCCTGGCCGCTGCGGAAGGAGCGTGCCGGCCTGGCTGGGCGGAGTCCGATGTGCACCCGGCGGTCAGACCGGCGGCCACCATGGCGCCGACGACATCGAGGAACGTGCGGCGCGACGGGTGATCGGCTTGGTGCATGGTGTGCAGAGTGCCACACCCGAATCGCGCATGCGGGTCAATCTTCCGATTTTGGCGTGGAATTGGGCTTCATGCCAGACTGGGGCCATGCCTCGATTAGCTCTTCGTGTGTTGGCGGCGGTACTGGGCACGCTGACACTTGTGGTCGGCTGCGGCGATGGCGATGGCGGGTCGGGCAAAGGCCGGCGACCGGCCGGTGCGCATGTGACGATCCGAGTGCCTGCCGATGCCCCGACGATCTCGGCTGCGGTGTCTCTCGCTCACCCCGGTGACCTGGTGTTGGTCGCTCCGGGCGTGTACCACGAGTCGGTGAGGATCGACACGGCGCGCGTCACTCTTCGCGGCGCGTCCCGGGACAAGGTCGTCATCGACGGGCGGTTGCAGCAGCCGAACGGTGTCGTCGTCGCGGCGCCCGGGGTGGCCGTGGAGAACCTGACCGTGGAGAACAACACGCAGAACGGGGTCCTGGTCACCGGTTCGGCGAAGGCGGCCGCCGGGCTGCCGGGGCAAAGCGGCGGCTACGACACCGGCGATGAGCCCGTCACCTTCCTGAAGTCGTTCCTGGTCTCGTATGTGACCGCGACCCGCAACGGGCTGTACGGCATCTACGCGTTCTCCGCACAGAACGGTGTCATCGAGCATTCGTACGCGTCGGGCGGGGCCGACTCGGGGATCTACGTCGGACAGTGCAAGCCCTGTCACATCGTGGTGCGGGACAACATCGCCGAACTCAACGCGGTCGGTTACGAAGGCACGAACGCCGGCGGAGACATGTACGTGGTCGGCAACCGCCTGGTCGGCAACCGGGTCGGACTCACCACCAACTCCGACCACCAGGAGAAACTGCTCCCGCAGCAGGGCGCCGTCATCGCGGGCAATCTGATCGCTGCCAACCATCAGGCGGCCACCCCGGTGCAGGCCGACGGCGGGTGGGGCACCGGCATCGGCATCGACGGCGGCAGCGACAACCAGTTCATCCGCAACCGTATCGCCGACAACAGCAACGCCGGGCTGGTGATCACCGCAACCGCCGACCTACCTCCGGTCGGCAACCAGATCGTGGACAACACGTTCACCGGCAACGGTGTCGACGTCGGCTGGATGTTCCCCACCGCCACGCGGGGACGGGGCAACTGCCTGCGCGGCAACGATCTGCGAACCACAGTGCCCGCCCGGCTGGCGACAACCGCGTCCTGCCCGCTTCCGGCCAGGTCGCCCTCGCCGACCGGCCGGTGGGCGATGCCGACGGCACCCGGTGGCATCCCGTTCACCGAGGTCGCGGCGCCTGGTCCGCAGCCGCAGTTCCCCAACGCCGTCACTACGGGCGCCACCGCTGTCCCGGCCGTTCCGACTCTGCCGAAGACGGCAGGCATCCCGCTGCCGTCGGCGTCCCTGCTGGCCGCGAACGCGCGGGTGCAGACGTCCTGAACAGCGGCTACCGGGTCGGGGTGACTCCGGGTACCGGCTTGACCGGAACGTACTTCTGGGTGTCGAAAGCGATGACCACTGGCTGCGATTCGGAACCCACACTGACGCGGACCCGGTACATGGTGCCGTCAGAGCCGACCCAGTAGCGCACGTTGCCCGCCGTACCGGAGCGGTCACGGGAGGACGGCCCGGTCATGACGTCCACCCGATGCCCGTCCACCTGGTCTCGTCCCCACCAGGCGGCGCCATTCTGCGGCAGCAGTTCGGCGTTGTCCGGCCGGTCGCTGCCGAGACTGAGTGCGATGGCCAGCGATGTGTCCAGCGAGCTGCCGGACGACTGCAGCGGACGGCCGTACCAGCCCGAGCGGGGCGGCGACGCGGGTGCGTGCGCCGGGGCGTTCGCCGTCGGGTGGACGAACACCGAGGTGGCCGTCCACTCGATCAGCCCGTCGCTGGATGTGTCGCGCCCGGTGCCGTGGACCACGCCGTAACCGAGCTTGCCTTGGTAGTCGACGGACCCGCTGACGATCAGCCCGCCGGCGGTGCCTGGCACAGTGATCGTCACCGCGCGGCCGTGCGCCTCGTAGTTGCGGAACCGTGTGATCGCCAGCCGGTTCGCCTCGTCCGAAGTCAGTGCGCGCGGACCGCTGGGGCCGGAGCCGCCGCCGATGACCAGGAACGCGGCCACCGCGACGGCCGCTGTGCCGATGACGGCTGCCGCCCAGCGTGGCCGCAGCCATCGGCGCCGGTCAGCCGCACGGCCCGGTATCGCTTGCTGGATTCTCACGCTCCGCACGCGGCTCGACGCTGACACTCTTCTAGTTCACCCTCTCGATCGCCACACTGCTGGGCCGCAGTGCGGTCGCGGCGACACTCGGCGGTCCAGTGACAGACGACGTCAAGGCCGGCCCTCGTGGACCGGCCGAGATGTGATCTGCCCGACCGCGCCATCCGGACCGCGGGCAGGCAGATCACTGTTGTTCGGTTCGTTTCAGTGTTTCTGGGCGCGACGCTTCCGGCTCATGAACGCGATGACCAGGCCCGCACTCACCAGCAGACCGACGAAGGCGATCATCTGTGGCAGCCCGGACATACCGGTGTGCGCCAGCCAACCCTTGCTCCCACCGTCCGGGGCCGGGTGGTTGGCAGGGGGCGCGGGCGACGGCGGCGTAGAGGCCGGTGGCGAGCTCGGGGTCGGGCTCGGGGTCGAGGTCGGGCTCGGGGTCGGCGTTACCTTCGGGATGTACACCCCGGCGTCGATCGTGTGATCGACGCCGCCCGGCTTGTCCGGCGCCGTGACAAGCGCGGAGCCGCTGCACAACTGCCCGGTGGTCGGCGGGGTCACATTGGAGTCATGCGCACGGTTGGCACCGGCTCGCGGGAGCGTGAACCGCAGCTCGCTTGCCGGGGGTTGGCCGGGCACCTTGCTGGTGTCCGCGGTACACACGTCGAACTGCACCGTGTATTTCGCACCCGGCGTGAGCTGGTACGCGGCGCCGACACCACCGAAATAGTATTCGCCGGCGGCATCGGTCCTGGTCGTGGCGACCTGCTTGCCGTCCGCGTCCAGCAGGTTGATCGTCGCCCCCGGCAGCAGCACTTCCGCCGGGTCCTGGATCCCGTTGTGGTCGCCGTCGAACCACACGAGGTTACCGATCTGGATCGGCGCGTTCGCCGCCGCGTACGCGATGTCACCGAGCCCGCCGGCCTTGCCGAACCCGCCTTGTTCCCGGCTGACGAACTGGAACCCGTTGGCGGTTGGGTTGTTGCCCGGGCCCTGACCGGTCGTGATGTCGTAGTACCCGGTCCCCGAGGTCGCGACGTTGACGACCGGGTCGAACTCCGTGCTGACGACCCACTGCTGCTGCGGGATATAGGCGACCGACCCCAGCGCGGTCTCCTGGTGCGCGTTGGCGTAAGAGTCGCCCGGGAAGTATTCGACGACATCGGCGGCCTGGCCGCCATTGTTGGCGGGGGTGGCGTGGTTGGGGCAACTCCCGGTGCCTTCCCACTGGTATTCACCGGTGGGAGTGGCGCAGACCATGGTGATGTCACCACCGGACATGCCGCTTTCCAGTGTGTCGATCCCCGGGCGGGGGTCCTTCCCTCCCCAACTGAGCACGTCCATGAACCGGTCGCGGAAACCCAGGATCATCGAACCGTCGCGGCCGAAGGCAAGGGATGCCAGCTCCGGCTGCGGATCGATGAAGGCGCCGCTCGTCTTCCGTTCGTCCCACGTGGCCAGGCTGGTGTTCCACGGGTTCCAGTGGGTGGACTTGTCGCTGGAACCGAAGACACTGCCCCGCTTGTAGCTGAGCGCGTGGGTCAGCACCGTGGTGAACCGCTTGCCGTCATAGGTGTAGACGACGGCTTTCAGGTCCGCGCGCTGCTGTGTGCTCTCCGCGCTGCACACACCGCCGACGTACAGCGTGTTGTTGTGGACCTCGAGACCGAACGGCCGCCAGTCGCCGGGACTCGCGCACCCCGGGTCCGGGATCCGCACCGTCGCCTCGGGCACCGAGGCGGTGGCCCCGGTCGCGTCGAAGCTCACCAGGCTGCGGGTCAGCAGGTTCACCGCGTACAGCGTGGAGCCGTCCTCCGACAGGGCCAGGCCGCCGATGCTCTCCTTGCCCGCCGCGTCGATGAACCCGGGATCCTTGTTCATGTCGGCGGAGTCGTGCGGCGTCACCGCAGCGCCCGGCACCCGCGCGAACAGCTCCGGCGCACCCGAGCCGCTGACCGGCACCGTGTAGATCGCGCCGGCGCCCTTCGGCCCGTACGGGGCGTACCGGCGGGCGAACGCGCCCTGGAACAGACGGCTCCGGTACTTGTCGTACGCCAACCCGAACGTCGTGCCCACCTGGTCCTGCGTGGCCAGGCACGTCACATCCGTGGGACACGTGCCTCGGGTCTTCGTCCCGAACGCCACCAATGCCCGAGTGTCGGTTCCGTTGGCGCCGTTGTGGACCGGTACGAAATACCGCGAGTCCGGCAGTGTGTAGTCGGCCGGGTCCCACACCCCCGTCACCACCGAGGCGTCCTTTCCGCCCGACACATCCACGAACGACGTGAAGCTGTCGAAGTGGTTCTCCGCCGTCGACGCGGGCGCCGCCCGCAGATAGTCGCTGTACGGTGCCGGGATGCTGACGTCGACGCGGTATTGGCCGCCGCTCAGCACCGTCGACCGCGACACCACGACTTTTCCAGTGGCATCCGTGATGCCGGTGACGTCGTGCCCGGCGGGGTCGGAGATCTCCACCTTCATGCCCCGCTGCGGCACGTCCATCGTCGTGTTGATCACGCCGGTGCCCAAGAAGTCGCGCAGCACCTCAACCGTCAGCGTGCCGTCGGCGGTCGAAGCAGCGGCCGGTCCAGCCGTCGCTCCGACGGCACCGCCTACCAGTAAGAGAACAGATAGACCCGTGCGCGCCAGCGGCTGAACAAGTGTCCAGATGAGGTTCCCCCGAGATGCGGACGGATGTGACGGCTGGTCAGATGGATCTCATGAGAGGACCTGTGACCATGGCTGCCCCGAGGAAATACCCGCT
>NZ_JBFBCG010000103.1:0-20088 GCF_040683105.1 Streptomyces sp. NPDC051020
GAATTACGCTTCGCTTAAATTCCTGACAGGCAGGCGTGTCCGCTTCGCTCCCCCGCCCTGGTTCCGGCAAGCCGGAACGGCTGGCTACCGGGTGAGGGTGCATCAGCGCAGTCCTGTGTAGCATCCCGAAGAACCAGGGACTCCCACCCCCGTGACGTGACGTCACGGGGGTGCCGAGGGCCGGCCCCGTCGGATGGAGTGCACCGGACTCCGCTTCGCTCCATCCGGTGCGTGACAGCCTTTCACTTCCTGAAGAACGCTCAGCGTATGCATGAGCCTACCCCAAAACCCCTCCCCTTGGACTCTGTTGCGCTAGAGTGATGTTCGCGCATCCTCATGATAATGCATCACGGGATGCAGCGTGTAGCATCCCGAGGGAACCGCTACCCCTTCCGTCAGGACTTGCCACCCCTCTCGTGAATTCTGGAGTACGGATATGACGAGCACAGAAAAGATTGCGCTTCGACCTCATCAGGTTGAAGCCGTTGACGCTGTGGTGCGCGGTCTTGACATTCCTCCGGGAAAGCTGATTCCACGTAATGGTCTGCGGGCCACCGTGGTGGCGGCATGCGGTACGGGAAAGACGTTCATTGCCGCCCATTCTGCGCTGAGGCTCGCACGTAATGGGCGAGTTCTCGTGCTGCTGCCGACTCTGGATCTACTGACCCAGACGGTGCGGGAATGGCGCTTGGCCGGGCATACGGGCCCGGCCGTGGCGGTGTGTTCGCTGGATGATGACCCGCATCTGTGGGACCTGGATGTGCGGTCCACGACCAGCCCTCCGCAGCTGGCACTGTGGCACGGCCGCGGACCGGTCACCGTCTATGCCACCTACGCTTCTCTGCCGGTGCTGGCCGAGGCACACGAGGGCGCGTACGGGCTTCCCATGGACGTCTTCGACCTCGCGGTCATCGACGAAGCACACAGGACAAGCGGATCCGCGGGCAAGGCCTGGGCCGCCATCCACGACCAGGACGTCATCCCCGCCATGCGCCGGCTCTACATGACAGCCACCCCCCGCATCTGGAAAGAACGCCCACCCCGGAACACCGAGCGGGCCCTGTCGGAAAACGGGGAACCATTCGAGGGCTGGGACCGGCTGCCACGCGAGCTGGCCTGCTCCATGGACAACCCCAACATCTACGGACCCGTCGTCTACGAACTCTCCCTCGCATCAGCCGTGTCCCGGGGACTTCTAGCCAGGTATCAGATCGTGGTCGTCGAACTGACCGACCCCGTCGTCACCCCCACCCGCCTCGCCGGCGACGAAAAGCAGGAGGAGCAGCTGCGCGGTGAGCGGATGGGGGCGCTGCAGGCCGCGCTGCTCGAGACGATGGCGGCGCACCAGCTGCAGACCACCATCACCTTCCACCACCGCACGATCGAAGCCTCCGCGTTCGCCAAGGGACTGCCCAAGGTCGCAGCCCGACTGCACGCCTCCGACCCGCAGCGATACCCGGAACACGTGTGGGCGAACTGGCTGAGCGGGGAACACGAGGTAGACCACCGGCGCTCCGTGCTCGCTGACTTCGAGCGCAGGGCAGGACGTGCCGTGCTTTCGAATTGTCGCGTTTTGAACGAGGGTGTGGATATTCGAGCGGTGGACAGTGTAGCCCTGTTGGACCCCAAGGGATCCGCAGTCGATATCGTGCAGGCCATCGGCCGGGCATTGCGTCAAAAACCCGGACAGGGCAAGATTGCAACACTGATCGTGCCCGTGTTTCTAGCGCCCGGTGAACAGCCGGAAGACATGTTCACCTCCTCCTCGTACCGCCCCTTGGTGAAAATCCTTGAAGGACTCCGGGCACACGACGAACGTGCCATCGAGATGCTCGCTATTCCGCAGGAGAACCAGAAACACGTCGTTGACCCGTCGCAGAACATCGGTCCCGAGCCGGAGGAGGGTGAGGAGGAGTCACGGCTGCTGCTCCGCTTCGCCGCCCCCAGAGACCCCGTCATGATCGCGAAATGGGTGCGGTTCAACGTCATCAGCACCGAACGCCAGGACTGGAAACGCGGCTACGACACCGCCCGCCAGTACTTCGAGCGAGAAGGCTCCCTGGAGGTCCCGTACGAGCACCAGGAGGGTGCGTACCCGCTGGGAAGGTGGCTGTCCGACCAGAGAAGGGCGTACCGGGCCGGGACCATGCCCAGCACCCGGGCAGATGAGCTCGAGGAACTCGGCATGATCTGGGACACCGCCGACACGGCCTTCGCCGAGAACCTCGCCGCCGCCCGCGCCTACTACGCGGAAGCCGGAACCTTGGCCGCGCCCCGCCACGCGACCGCCCTCGACAAACCCGTCGGACAATGGCTGACCAACCTCCGCAGGGCCGGCGGGCTCGGCAAAGACCCCGAGCGGGCGCAGCGGCGGGCCGAGCAACTCGCCGCCATCGACCCCGACTGGAACCCCGGACAGTTGGGGTGGACCGTCGACTGGCAACGCCACTACACCGGCCTGGCCGCCCTCCTGGAAACCGGGGCGGCCCTGGAGGAGATCATGCCCGGGGTCACGCACCGCGGCGACGACATCGGACGCTGGCTCACCACCCAGACCCGCGACTGGGCCCGCCTGAATCCAGAGCAGCAACGCCGCCTCACCGAACACGGTGTGAAACCGGCTGAAAGGCCCTCTGCCGCCCGTACGCCGCGCACGGCAACAACCGGCGCAGCACGCGGTATGGAAGCCTTCCAGCGCGGTGTACAGGCACTCGCCCAGTACATCAAGCGGGAAGGCGGCATCCCGGGACGAGCCCACGTCGAGCACCTCGCGGACGGCACCACGCACCGGACCGGGGTGTGGATCGCCAACCAGAAACAACGCCGCAACCGACTCGACCAGGCACAGCTGGCAGCCCTCGCCCACCTCGGCGTCGACTGGGCGCAGTGATTGCTCGGACGTTGTCCCTGACCGCCCAACGCGGCGCAGCCCTGCCCTCCCGAGGGCTGGAGGTCTGGCTACAGATAGTGGGCGGCTCCGGCATAGGACATCCCCAGCGCTGCGGTGAGCTGTTTGATGTCGAGTTCGCCAGCGAGGGTGAGCAGCCGTGTCGAGCGCAGGATGCGAGGCAGCAGGCCGACCGGGGCCAGGCTGTCACGGATATGCGCGGCGCCGGCCGGACCGGCGGTGGTTCTGGTCAGCCGGGTCACCAGCACGTGCGGATTGTCCGTACGCAGTGAGGCCCGGTAGCCGAGGCAGTCCACGAGTGCGCTCCACGTCGCGGTGTCGAGTGCGATGTCAATGGAGCGCCCGGGAAAGCGGATCGCGCGGCGAGCAGCGGTGACGTGGCCGAGGGTGAGGAGGCGCAGCTCGGTGGTTGTCGCCGCGTGGAGGAGAGCGGCCAGTCCGATGAACGCCTCATGCGGGTGGACATCGCGGCGGCTGCTCCAGCGGCGGTAGATCACGCGCTGCTCGTCCAGGGTGAGCGTGGCGCCTCGAAAGCCGCGTGGCTGTGGGGCGTCGAGGGCCACGGCCGGGTTGTGGAGGACTACCCCGGTGCGGTGGGCGTGGGAGAAGAACTGGCGCAAGCCTGCGAGCCAGGAGGCTCTGCGGGCCGGGTTCCGCACGAGGAATGCCTCCAGGTCCATGACGGTCAGGGATGCCCAGGTCGTGTGGCCCCGGCTCTCGGCGTGAAGCGACAGGTCCCGGACGGTGTCGAGGCGGACCTCGATGGTTTTCCACCGGTTCGGGCGCAGGCCCAGCCCTGCGGCGCGCTCACGCTGGGCCTGCAGAGCCTGCGCGAAACTGCGGACGGCGGGACGCAGCGGGGCCGGAACGGCTTCGATACGGCCTTCTCGACGGGCGGCAGCTCTCACCTCCTCTGCCGCCCCGGGCGCTTCGAGGAGGCGCTGGGCGTGGAAGAAGTCGGCGAGGGGCCGGCCGAGCCAGGGACTGCCGCAGCGAGCATGGGTCAGGAGGGTGTGCGGATCGATGGTGCCCGTATCGAGGATCAGGCGAGCGGTGTGGGTGATGGCGTCTGCGGCATAGGAGGTGTGCCGGTGAGTCATCAGGTGGGTGGTGAAGGCGCCCCACCAAGAAGGTACGTGGGGCATGCGGCGGGCCCAGCCGGCAGCCCGGGCCTCCACGGTGTCCGGCGAGTGTTCGTAGCAGGTCTTGCACATGCCACGCGCCCACTGCGCCAGGACACCGCATCCCGAACAGGCGACGATCGGCTCCGCTCTGGCCGGATCGCTGCACGGGCGGCACCACTGTGTTGTGGCCTCAAGCGTCCGACGGCGCCCACAGCGCTGACACGGGCCACGCCCGGGCCCGCCTGCAGCCCGGCGCCGACAGGCCGCGCACACATGGTCCACCGCGCGCCTGCTGCCACCACAGCCCAAACACCTGCGCAGGCACCAGGCACACAGACCCGAGCCGGGGCGCAGCCAGCGCAGCTTGGCGCAGCCTGGGCAACGGCCCTGGACAGCACCGGGGACGGATACAGCCATACGATCTCTAACCTGCCCGACACAGGAGGGGGATGGAGGACGAAAGGACGGTCCCGGACGTCACAGGGGAGGCAGCGATCGTGTCCCGGCGGCCCGCGGCGGTGCGGGCGACGGCCGCCCGCCTGACACCACCCGTGCCGGCACCGGGCCCGATGCTGCAGGACTCAGTACCAGAAGATCCCCAGGAACACAGTTCAGGGCCATGCACAGGGCAGCCAGGGTGGACAGCTTCACCTGGGACGGCTGTTTCGTGAACAGCGCGGATACCGAGGCCGGTGACAGGTCCAAGCCCGACTTCTCGGCAAGCAGCCGGCGCAGCTGGGTCCCGGTCCACACGCCGCGCTCCGCCGCGGCCATCCGCAGCCGCCACTCCACCCCTTCCGAAACCGGGTCCGGCAGGGGTGATCCTGCTGAGGTCGTCATGTCCTCGCCCCTCTTTCGATCAGCCGGCCAGCACACGGACAGCAGAGTCGGTGGCGCGCCGCCAGGCGTCCTCGACGAACTTTTGCGACGGCTTCACGTACGCCATCGTCGAGGCGATATGGCGGTGCCCGAGGAGCTGCTGGACCGCAATCAGGTCCATGCCTTGCTCGTACTGGTGCGTCGCACACGCCCGGCGCAGCGCATGCGGAGTGAACCGGTCGCCCCAGCCTCTTGCCTCGAGATCGAGCAGGCGGGCCAGACGGTCCCGGACCGTCCCCACCTTCATGGCCTGGCCGCCATCGTCGCAGAACAGCGCCGGGCCGACGGGGAACAGCGGCCGGACATCGGCCAGGTACCAGGCCAGAATCTTCTCCAGGCCCTCAAGCATCGGCACCCACCGCGGCCGCGGACCCGAGGTGTTCGCCGCCTTCCCGAACCGCACATGCAGCTTGCCCGACGGCCCGAGCCCCGGATGCACATCGGCCCGGTCCAGGCGTACCAGCTCACTGACCCGGACCGCCGCGTGATACGGCGTGCGCAGCAGCGCATAATCCCGGGCCATGGCCCGGTAGTCGGACGCGACCGCTACCTGGGAACGGACGAAAGAGAAGAACGCCCGCACCCGCTCACGGCCGGGAGGCGGCCCCACCACGGCATCGTCACCGGCATGCCGCACGCGGTTGAACCGGTCCAGTCCGCCGTCACCGACCGGCACCCCGAACACCGTACGGACCTGGGCCCCGTACCGCTCCGCGACGAACGCATGGAAGCTGCGGAGCATCTGCAGGTACTGCCGGCGCGTACCCGGCGCCAGACCCGCCACAGCAAGGGCGTGGAGCATCTCATCCACATCGTCCGCGGCCACCGCCCACACCGGACAGTCAAAACGCCCCAGCACCCGGGCCAGGAGCGAGGTATAGCCGCGGACCGTCGTCGGAGCAAACCCACGCACCACCCACGTCCGCGCGAACGCCTCAACACATCCAGCCTGGAACACCCACGGATCCACCCCACCGTCAGGATCAGCCAGCCCACCCTCGACCAGACGCAGACCGCCCCGCTCCCCCACACCCACCACAACACCCCGCCCAGCCGTTGGTTTAAGGCAGCACCTGAACAACCCTCACGCCGCCAGCGAATTCAACGACCGACTCGATAAACGGCAACCCCCACCAACAAAACAACCGGCTCATCCACACCACAGCTTCGACAGCCACTGCGCCTCGTCACACACCAGCACCCGCGGCTCCTCAAGCGCGCCTCGCAGCATCCGGTCGAACTCGATCGCGTGCGACGGCGGCCGGCCCGGCAGGCCGAGGGCGTGAAACAGTTCATGGCGCAGGTCCCGGGTGGAGGGGCGGGCCCGGAACTGGATCCGGCGGGTCAGTGCCGGTGCGAGCTCACGCAGCGAAGCGTTGACCGCGAAGGACTTGCCGTTCCCGGCCTGCCCGTAGATGCAGATCATCGCCTTCGCCTCGATCGCCGCCCGGATGTTTTCGCGGGCCGTAAGCAACGCCCGCGTGGAGACGACCTGGGCGCCGGCAAGGCGCATGAAGTGATCTTCACGTTCCCCGGGCAGACGCCCCTTACGTTCAGCGGTAGCCATCCGGGTCACTCCTCGGTCTGCGAAGCAGGGGCGATGCTTGCGTCGTCTGACGCCGGGGGCTGCGGCGCGGCACCCGGGCGTGGCTTGGGAGGAGCGGGACGCGGGCGGGCCCAGCCTGCAGGCGGATCCCGGGGCGGGATCAGGTCCGGCAGCGCGCGGACCGCCAGATCGGTCGCCTTCGCGCGGGCGATCTCCGCCTGGGCCTGCTGCCCGGTGACCGTGCGCCGCGGACGAGGAGTGCCCGGTGTGGTCGTGGCCGTGTAGCGGGTCCGGCGCAGCTTCTCTGCCGCCTTCAAGTCGGCTTTCAGCGCGCGGGCTTTCTTCTCCCTGACCGCGCTGAGCGCCCTGCGCTGCTCAAGCGTCGCTTCCTCAGCCAGGTAGGCGGTCCCGAGATGGCGGCCCCGTCCCTCGGAGGAGAAGACCTCGATCTGCCCGTCGTAGTGAGGCAGGTACCGTAGCCGGACCAGTGTGCCGACGTGGCCGACCATCCACGGCGCGATGTAGAACCGGCGCCGCCACCTGACTCCGCTCGTCGAGATCTTCCGTGGTCTGCCGTCGTCCTCCAGCGCGAAGAACGCCAGCCGTTCCTCGTCCGCGTCCTCTACAGGGGTCGGATCCGCCTCCCACGCTGCCATCGGGGTCAGCCCCGGCTGAAGGCCGGAGGGCTGGTGTTCGGTGTTCCACCACCGCACCCAGCCCAACAGCACGTCGACGAAGTCCGCGAAGGACAGGAGATCGGCCACCTCGTCGGGACGATGAGCACCCACCGGGCGGGCCCGATGGGTGTAGCCCGGAAGGGAGACCAGGAACATTTCCTCCACCGCGCTGTTCAAAGCCTCGACCGTGCCCTTGCGGTACGGCTTGTAGGCCGGCAGGTCATCTACCGGGACCGCGAAGGCGCCCAGCGCCCGCGACACTGCCTGGCACAGGAACTCCTTGCCGCGGTCCACCCGCACCACGGTCGGCAGACCACCGCACGGCCCGTAAGGATCGGTACGGCTGATCCCTGTCCGCAGTGCCGCCAGCACGGCATCGCGGGCCGGCTCATGCGGGGTGACCGCCACCCCCACGATCACTTTCGTCGCGACATCGATAAACCACGTCACCCACGGGCACAACGCCTGCCCTTCGACGTCCACCCGTACCGGGATCCGCTTGTGATCGCCCTCCCAGCAGGCGTTGCGGTACGTCGGCGGACGCTTCCCGAACACGTCATGACGCCGGCGGCCTGCCTCACCAGAGCGCAGCCCCGCCCGCTCCCCCGCCGACAGATCCCGCACGACAGCACGATGCAGGACCGACAGAGACGGGACCGGATCCGGTGAAGGGGTCTTCGCCGCACAGGCAACGAGCCCCCTGTGAACCGCAGAGACGTTCCCGCCCCACAGCGCGAGAAGTTCCCGAATCTCCCGCGTCACAGTGAACCGCGAACGTGGCCGCGGTCCCGTCCGGCCCTCGTTGCGCGCCACGGACAGCCAATTCCACACCGTGCGCTCCGAAACGCCCAAGGAAGCTGCCACCAGCCGCACATGCGCCGTATGCAACTCACCCCGGCCATCCAGAACAAGCAACCGAGCCACAGCAGCCTCACGGCCCACTCCGGCCGGCGCTATCGCATCCCCTGAACGCTGGCTATCCTCCCCGCCCACCAGCCCACCCCCTGACACACGCCGTACCTGTCAGACGCAGACTGTCCCGCGACACAACGCACAAGCCGACACGCCGCACAATGTCACTCCAAGAAGTGACATCTGGGGGTTACAGACACATCCCGAAGTCCTCTGCCGCTATGGACACGGCATCAGGATCGCCCACACTTCAGCGGCACCCTTCAGTACCAAGTCAGCACCACGACTTCAGCGAACGGCCAACCAACCCGCCACTACCAGGAACAATCCAGCACTGCAGACGAGACACCGACCGCTGAAAACGAGAAGCCGACTATCACTCATCAGGTTGAAGCCGTCGCCGCCGTAGTACGCGGCCTTGATATCCCTCCGGGTAAACGGATTCCACACAATGGTCTGCGGGCCACGGTAGTGGCGGCCTGCGGTACGGGAAAGACCTTTATCGCCGCGCATTCCGCGCTGCGGCTCGCACGTAACGGGCGTGTGCTCGTGCTGCTTCCCACGCTGGATCTGCTGACGCAGACGGTGCGGGAATGGCGCTCTGCCGGGCATACCGGGCCGGCGGTGGCCGTCTGTTCGCTGGACGACGATCCGCATCTGTGGGACCTCAAGGTGCGGTCGACAACCAGCTCGCCGCAGCTCGCTCTGTGGCACGGCCGCGGACCCGTGACCGTCTACGCCACCTACGCTTCCCTGCCCGTGCTGGCCGAGGCCCACGAGGGCGCGTACGGGCTTCCCATGGACGTCTTCGACCTCGTCGTCGTCGACGAAGCGCACCGAACCAGTGGATCGGCAGGGAAAGCGTGGGCCGCGATCCACGACCAGGACGTCATCCCCGCCATGCGCCGGCTCTACATGACAGCCACCCCCCGCATCTGGAAAGAACACCCACCCCGGGCCCGGTGGGCGGAACGCCAGACAGACTTCGAGAACGCACGAGACTCTCTGCCGCAGGAACTGGCCTGCTCCATGGACGACCCCAAAATCTACGGGCCCGTCGTGTACGAACTCTCGCTCGCATCAGCCGTGTCCCGGGGACTTTTGGCGCGGTATCAGATCGTGGTCGTCGAACTGACCGACCCCATCGTCACCCCCGCCCGCCTCGCCAGCGACGAAAAACACGAGGAACAGCTGCGCGGCGAGCGGATGGGAGCGCTGCAAGCAGCGCTGCTCGAGACCATGGCCGAGCACCGGCTCCAGACCACCATCACCTTCCACCACCGGACGATAGAAGCCTCCGCATTCGCGAAGGGACTGCCCAGGGTCGCGGCCCGGCTGTATGCGTCGGATCCGGAGCGGTACCCGGAGCGGGTGTGGGCGGACTGGCTGTGCGGCGAGCACGAGATGGACCACAGGCGCTCCGTGCTCGCTGATTTCGAGCGCAGGGCGGGGCGTGCGATCCTTTCGAATTGTCGTGTTCTGAACGAGGGTGTGGATATTCGAGCGGTGGACAGTGTGGCCCTGTTGGACCCGAAGGGGTCGGCAGTGGATATCGTGCAGGCTATCGGCCGGGCGCTGCGTCAGAAACCCGGGCAGGGCAAGATTGCGACGCTGATCGTGCCCGTTTTTCTGGCACAAGGTGAGCAGCCGGAAGACATGTTCACTTCGTCGTCGTATAGGCCGTTGGTGAAGGTCCTTGAGGGGCTTCGGGCACACGATGAACGTGCCATCGAGATGCTCGCGATTCCGCAAGAGAACCAGAAACAGGTCGTTGACCCGTCGCAGAACATCGGTCCCGAGCCGGAAGACGGCCAGGAGGAGTCACGGCTGCTGCTCCGCTTCGCCACCCCACGCGACCCCGCCATGATCGCGAAATGGGTACGGTTCAACATCATCAACACCGAACGGCAGGACTGGCAACGCGGCTACAACACCGCCCGCCAGTACTTCGAACGGGAAGGCTCCCTGGAGGTCCCCTACGAGCACCAAGAGGGTGCGTACCCGCTGGGCAGATGGCTGTCCGACCAACGGCGCGCCTACCGGGCCGCGACCATGCCCAGCACCCGCGCCGACGAACTCGAGGAACTCGGCATGATCTGGAACACCGCCGACGCCGCCTTCGAAGAAAACCTCGCCGCCGCCCGCGCCTACCACGCAGAAGCCGGAACCCTGGCCGCGCCTCGGCACGCGACCGCCCTGGACAAGCCGGTGGGGCAATGGCTGACCAATCTCAGGCGGCCGGGGGGACTGGGCAAGGAGCCTGAGCGCGCGGCGCGGCGTGCCGAGCAGCTGGCCGCCATCGACCCCGACTGGAACCCCGGGGTGTTGGGGTGGACTGTCGACTGGCAACGCCACTACACCGGACTGACCGCCCTCCTCGCGGCCGGGGCGGCCCTGGAGGAGATCGTGCCTGGGGTGACGCACCGAGGCGACGACATCGGACGCTGGCTCACCACCCAAACCCGGGACTGGACCCGCCTCAACCAGGAACAGCAGCACCGGCTGGGCGAGGTGGGCGTGAAACCGGCTGCACGACCCCAGAAGGCGCCCGCACGGAACGGCCCGAAGGCTGGGGCGGGGAAGGGCTCCGACGCCTTCACACGGGGCGTAGCAGCCCTACAGCAATACATTCAACGCGAGGGGAAGCACGTGGTCGGACGACAGCACGTCGAGCAGCTCCCCGACGGCACCTCGGTCCGACTGGGCGTATTCCTCAGCAACCAAAAAACCCGACGTGACCGCCTCAGTGAGCAGCAGCTCGCACAACTCGCCGAACTCGGACTGGAATGGGCGTAGCAGCCACAGCAGGACGGTGAAACCGGACACGTCATACCAACTGGCAACCAACCGACCTATATCATCACCAAAAGCACCAGCCCCAGATCAGCATTCATGCCACCACTCGAAACACCAACCACAACAAGCCGAACAAACGAAACCCCATACCCGACGCACTGACATCACGAGGCCGAACCACCACCGACAAAACCCCGCAGATCATCACGCAGCTGACCGGCGAGCAACAGCAACGGCTTGCCGGGCTGGGAATAGAACCCGCTGAACAGCCCGCACCCACCCCCCGTGAAGACGGGTGGTGAATTGTCGGCGGCATTCCGGCGGCGAGCGGAACGGCTGGTTCCTCCGGCAGGGACTGGTCACTCCGCTCGCGTGGCCCGTTGGCGCCGCCAGGCCAGTGCCGGTGCGGCAAGGGCCAGGGCGAAGAGAACCGCCGCGATGATCAGGTGTGGTGCCGTCCGGCCCTGGGTGAGCGTGTAGAGCCCGCAGAGCGTGCCGCCGACAGCGACGCCCAGGGCGGGCGGCCAGCGATCGGCCGTCAGGCCGGTGATCACCACGAAGTACGTGGGCATAGCGGCAAGGAAGAAGGCCCAGCCGCGCAACTTGTAGCCGTCGGCGGCGACACAGCCGCCCCTGGGCCCCCGCTCACAGCCGCCCTCGACGTACCCCAAGAGACCCCACGTCAAGGCCCCCATGACGGCCATAACCAGGGGGATCCACCACCCCCGCGACCAGTTCTCCTCACCCAGCGACCATCTGCCGGACGAACGTCCGCCGTTCATGCCCACCCCCTGTCGACGACCGCCAGGAGCATAGGGCATGCCTCGACCGAGGATTTCGCGGGCTGACACCCCGTCCCTTGAACCATCCCTGTTGATCAAGGCGCGACACACGTGCGGGCACCCCTGCGTACACTCCTGACCAACCCAAGGCTCCTGGCTCCACAAGTTGAGCCAGAACCCGAAACTCCCTACAAAGCCACCCGGGTCAGTGACGGGCTGCGGGCACGACCGTGCGCCGTACCCTGCAACCCCGGCGCCCCTGACGGCCCGCGCAGCGCCGGCGCACGGCCTGCCATGTCTGCCGCCACGTTCTCCGCCGTACGCCATGCACGACTGAACCGCCGTCGTATGTGAGCCAGGTCCCGGTCGGCGCGGCTGGCGCGGATCGAGCGCGGACGAGGATGACAGCCAGGCCCGACGGGGCACTTGCGGCCACCCGGATAATGATGGCTGCTGCGGATCCGGCAGGGCATCCGCGAGGAGGGCGGGGCGAGTGAACGAGTCAGATGTCCCGCAGCAGGAGCCGGTCTGGTTGGTGGCGGCGAACGTTGTGGCCTGGCGTCGATGCGGAGTTGGCGGTCAGGATCTGCGCCCGGGGACGAAGTGCTTCAAGGGCGGGGCGAAAGTGTACGTGGCCGACGCGTACTGGGGTCCAGGAGGCGATCGGGTCACGGTGGTCGGACGTGAACGGCACACCAGCCGGTGGATCGTCATCGACACGGCGACGCGCCACCTCCACGGCTTCCGGCCGAAGCTCGTCCACACCCCACGCGTCTTGGAGCGGCTGCGTGAGGCAGGACGCGAACGTAAGTTCAGCGCGGACTACGCAGCCGACGTCTCCGCGACGCTAGAGCGGTACGCGCGCCAGTACCGCGCCGAGACAGCGCCGTACAGTCCGCACCCGGACCGATGCCTGTGCCACGCCTGCCTCACCGGCGAGTCCGGGTAGAGCATGTTCCTTCGATGGGTTGGTCAGTTGATCGGGTGTGTCCGTCCGCTTAGTGACCACTGATGCGATGTGTGACCGACTTGAGCCGCTGATGCCGGCCAATCCGGTCCGGGGGCGACGTTGGGCTGACCACCGTCGGACCGCAGGCGGCTCCTGCTGGACTGCGGGTGACATCAATGGCTGACACCAACAGCGGCGAATCGGAGCGTTCTCCTGTGACCGCTTCACTGCCGCGGTCCGCACGTATCGACTGCATCCCATGGCGAAACAGGGCTCTCGGACCGACCTGATAAGGATGAGGACAGACCTCAAAATCTCGGGACCGCAGGCCGCCTCCCCACACCAGGGCCCGTGTCCGATCCCGTTTCTGGGAAGCGGAGCGGCTGCTGGCGCGGTCCTCGCCGGGCTGACCGCTTTTGGGGTCAGCATCCCCGTCCTCCGTCAGCTGATCCGCTGAGGTCTCGCCCTCCTCGCTAACGGAAGAGCGCGTGCAGAACGGACCGCGTAGAACGGCCGAAGGGCCACCAGCAATGCTGGTGGCCCTTCGGAAAGTCATAACCCCGAAAGCATGCCGAAGCAGGGGCCGCACGGGGTCTTCGTCAGTAACTATATGGTGTGCCCCGTGATGGCACAACATCCCCCTGAGCGTTTCTTGCCGCAGCGGCTGTCACTTGGCCGGCTGGCGGACAAGACCCGGCAGTGCACCCTTCTGAAGAACCGGCTCCAGGCCGCGGCCACTGCCATCGCCGCTCTACACCATGACAACCAGGCACTGCGTGACGAACTTGCCAAGCGCACCGGCCGCGTGGTCGTTCCGCTGAGGCGCCGACCGTGACCCTCCATCTGCCCGTCGGCGCTTCGGTCACCCCCACAGGGCGCTGGGCGCTGACGCGGATCTGGAGGGTACTGGGACGATGCAGCAAGCTCCGCCGGACGACTTCGGATGCCAGCCGCAGCCACGGCTGTGGAGCGAACCTTGAAGATCTTCCCCGTGCGGCCTGACTCGGTAGAGCGGTCTCGGGGGCGGGACGGATCTTGGTCAGCCGAGCGTCATCGCGCCGGTGCCTGCGTGGTACGCGTGCAGCGTGTCCGCGGTCGCTCGGCGGGACGGCGGGTGGAAGCCGGCCTCCGGCACCGGCGACACCACCTTTTCGATCATCATCGACTGGGGGCTCAAGTCATACCGGGGCCGAAGGCCGGGAGCCTCATTGCGAGGCCACGAAAAAGGTAACGGGGGCCACAGACAGGGACGAATTGGAAGATCCGGGCCGCTCGCAGACGCGCCAGGCCCTCGGCCGGTCCCGAGGCGGACTGACCACCAAAGTCCACCTCGCTGTCGACCGCCGCGGCCTGCCCCTGTCGATCGTGCTCACACCGGGCAACACCAACGACGCCACCGCCTTCGGCCAGGTCCTCGACGGGATCCGTATCCCGCGCGCCGACACGGGCCGCCCGCGCACGACACCGGAACGCGTGCTTGGCGACAAGGCCTACTCAAGCCGGGCCATCCGCCACCTACTGAGGCGTTCGGGCATCGCCGCCACGATCCCCGAACGCCGCGACCAGGCGGCCAACCGCTGCCGCCGAGCGCGCCTCGGCGGCCGACCGCCCGCCTTCGACAAGGAGATCTACCGCGACCGCAACGTAGTCGAACGATGCTTCGCCCGCCTCAAGCAGTTCCGCGCGATCGCGACCAGGTTCAACAAGCTCGCCGACCGCTACCGAGCCGGAGTCGTCCTGGCCTCACTGATCCTCTGGCTCCGCGAACCAGCCACATGATCACTCAGGACGTCTCCCGGCTGCCTGTCGGCTGGCTGCCGTTGCTTGACTGCTCGACTGCCCGGCGAACGGCAGCGCGGAGTTCCTCGTCGGGCTCGTTCCGCCTGAGCACGGCTTTGAGAGAAGAAGGTGCTGCCGCCCGCACATCGGGATCCGGATCGGAGAGTGCGGCAGCGATGATCGGCGCGTGCGCCACGGCGTCGGGGCCGAAGATACCGAGGCCCTCGATCCCTGCGCGCCGCAACATCGCGTCCGGCGCCGCCGTAGCCGCCACGAGTAGTTCAAGGGCCTCAACCGGTGCCTCCGCGCACACCAACGCCAGGCCAAACAGCGCCTGCTCGAATTCGGCCGTGTCGCAACGGGTAGTCGCGGCGAGCTGCTTCAGCGCCTCGCTCACCGCCGGCGGACAGGCCGCACGAAGGCGAACCTGGTCGCCCCGGGCTGGGGCGGTATCGTCGTCCATTCGGTCATCCTGCCAGCAGCCGGGGCCTGGTTCCCAGAGCCGGGGAGCGGGCCGGACCAGCTCTGGGTGCCGAGCCGCCCGGATAGCTCGTGCGGTCGGGGTTCAGTCAGACCGTCAAGGCTGGCGATCGCTCCCTGGACTTCTCCCGGGCTGCGGTCGGCGGCTCCCACATCCGGGCGTTAACGGGATGCGCGCAGTCGTCGCGCGCCATCTCCCACCGTGCCCGTCCTCCACCCGGCCTCGCAGCTCCCGCATCTCGCGGCCCGTGACATAGGCCGACGCCCTGACCAGGGGCTCTCTGGGCTGTCTCAGCCCATGTCCTCGTCTGGTGTCTCAGGCTCGTGGCATTTCTTCAGGGTCGACTTCGGCAGTCGACCAGTTACTTCTGCCCACTCACGCTGGGCTCGTGCCCGCTCCATACGGCTTGCGATGTCCGTCTTGAGCGTGGCGTCCAAGGTCTCCGGGAGCTTGCTGAAGGTGGCGGGGAGCACGTCGAGCAGGCTCAAGAACTGCTCGCCGCTTGGGGCTGTCAGCAGCAGTTCGCATCTCCAGTGCGGCGACACCTCGGGGCGGTGACTGAGGTGATGCACGAGTGCGGGGAACAAGTAGTGCGTCGCTCCGGGAGCGAGGTGGTCCCGAAGCCAGTCGACCGGAAGCCGCTGGCTGAAGCCGTATGCACCGGCCTCCCTCTCCAGGTCGAGGAGCTGTTCGGTGTCGACTGCCCGGATCGTGCGGAGAAGAGTTGAGGCCATGCCGTGATGATGCCAAGAAGCCGCTGCGGGGCCGAGAGGTCAGCGAAGCCGGGCTGCGATCTGCCGACGGGCAGGGCCCCAGACTTCCTCAAATTCGTCGGAGGTGGTCGAAGTCGTCGCCGCCCAGATGGGAGTCGCCGGCCGTGGACCGTACCTCCACCACGCCGTCGCCGGGCACCTCGAACGGGACCTTGCGGAGTACGAGCCCGACATTGATGAGCCGGATGGCGCCAGGGAAGGAAGTCGACGTCGGCAGGCGACAACGGCAGAGAGCACACCACTTGGCCGGTCTGAGCGTTCGCGGGCAGCGAGTGCTTGGACTGGCATCTTCCCGATTCATCGACCGAGATATCGCCCAGCTGTCTGAGGCCCCTGCTGCGACTACGCCCGGCGGCGCGAAACCGTTGCGCCACCAGGCAATGCGGCGGTCACGCGCCGGCGGGGCGGCCCTTGTCGGCGAGGACACGCAGTTCCGCGAGGTCCTCCGGGGCGAGGTCGAGCGACGTCGCCCGGGTGAGCAGCGCACCGATCTCCTCGGCTCGGCCCTGCCCGGCGAGGAAGCGCGCACAGGGCAAAAAGGCGTCCTCGTCCTCGTGCTCGATCGCGTCCCGGTAGCGCCGGTCGGCCTGCTCCGGCTGCCCGAGCTCCTCGTGCAGGAGCGCCAGGTTCAGGTGTGCGTTCGTTTCCTTGTCCTGGTCGAGGGCGGCCTCGTAGTGGGGCACGGCCTCCTGCAGGGCACCGGTGTCGGTCAGGTGGAGGGCGTAGGCGAAATGCGCGCCGGGCAGATCCTCGTTGAGGGCCTCCCGCAGGTGCTGTCCCGCCGCTTCACTGTCCCCCGTGTCGTTCTCGGCTCCGCCGAGCGCGACCAGGACGGAGCGGTGTCCGGCCTCCAGGGCCTGCCGCAGCCAGCCGACGGCCTCTGCGGGCTTGTCCTGGTCGAGCAGGAGACGGCCGAGGTTGCCAGCGGCCATGGTGTCCCCCTGGTCCACCGCCTGGCGCAGCAGATCGGCGGCCTCGTCCAGCCGCTCCCCGCCGTCGCGCAGGAAGGCGCCGTAGTCGTTGAGCGCGTTCGGGTGATTCTCGGCCAGCGCCCGTTGGTAATACTCTTCAGCGCGAGGGTGGTCCTCGATCTCGTCCGCCAGAATCCCGGCGATCCACAGGGTCACGTTGCGGCCATGGTGGTCCGCCTCCTGAAGGGCCGACAGCGCTTCCGCGGGCCGGTCGAGCTGGATCAGCAGATCGGCCAGGGCCTCGTACGCCCCGGCGTTGCCCGCGGCCGCGGCGGCGGAGATCGCCTCCAGCGCAGCGTTGGTGTCTCCCCAGTCCTCCACCAGATCCAGAATCTTGTCCGCGACATCGTCGTCCGGGCTGGTCCATGCCTCCAGGTAGAGGGACAGCGCGGCAGCATGATTCCCCGCCGACCACTGTCGCTCCGCCCGGACCTCGACGGTGTCCTCCGGCATGAAGGTGTCCTCTCGTACTGCTGCCTGGGCCCGTGTCCGCGCGTGGCACCAGGGCGTGCGCCAGCATGGCACACGCCCTGGACCGTGAACGGTCAGAGCCGTTCCGCGTCAGCGCTTGCGCTTGTTCGGATTGTCGAACTTCTTACGACCGCCGTGGCGGTCGCCCTTGTTGTGTTTGTCGCTCGTGCTCTTCGATTTGCCCTTGCGGTGTCCCTTCCGGTTCTTCTGTGTCTTGTGGGTCTCGTCCTTCTTGCGGTGTGCGAAGGCGACCTGCAGCTTGTGCACGGCCGCGCTCACGCCGTACCACAGGGCATATCCGGCGAGGGCGATCACGAAGGCCGCACCCAGGACGATCAGCACCTCACTGAGGCCGAGGCCCGCCGCGGCGACGACGAACGCGCCGGCCATGCGGCCGTCGAGGTCGTAGCAGTTGACCGGGTCGCCGTTGCAGTACTCGTAGGCGTTGGCGCTGCCACCGGGGACGGGGTCGACGTTCAGGAATCGGCCGGTGTCCGCATTGGAGAGGCGCACGCCCATCAGGAGCAGGCCGGACGGAGTGTCGTCCGAGCGCTGCGCGCCGCCGAGCCACGCGTAGCGGGCGGACGCCTGGCCGGCGCGCGGGTCACCGTACTCGTCGTAGTCGAGGACGGTCGGCGCCAGTGTGGTGTCCGCGGGCAGTTGCAGGGCGATGTCGCCGTGGAGGTTGGCGAGCTGAAGGACGGTGCCGCCGATCTTGGCGGTGATGGCGGTGAGGCTGCCGTCGAGACCGTCGACGTTGCGGGTCAGCGCCCGGTGGCGGTGTCCTCGCTGATCCAGCAGGGTGTGTCGCTGTCGTCGGCGTAGTGGTTGGTCTTGTCGGCGGTGGTGGTCCAGGTGGTGCCGTCGCTGGTCTCCACGGTCCAGCTCTGGTGGCGGAAGGCGACGTCGAGGAAGTCGGCCAGGACGCGGCACTGTTCCTCCTCGCGAGCAATCTGCTGCGCGAGCACCCGGCGGTCGAAGTACGGGTCGACAACGGCAAGGGCCAGGCGCTGGAGTTAGGCCGGCTCCAGGGCTTCGACCTCTCCACAAGGTGCACGAGGCTGGTCGTCGAACCGGATCGGCAGCCCGTGCGCGGGCACTCTGTACCGGATGGCGATGGTTGCTGTCAGTCGTATGCCGATTCCCGTCAGTTGGGTGCCGAAGGGCTGGGATACCCGGGACCAGGGCGGCAGGCCGTGCTGTCCAGTACTCGGCGGAGAGGGGCCGCACATGCCGGGAAGCCGTGGCGAGGATCCCGAAGACGGTCCGATGGCCGTGTTCCCGCCGGCTTCGGGGCGCGCAGCGGCGATGCCCCGACTGCTGGAACCCGACGGGCGTGGAGAGCTGACGGCCGCGCATGCGCGCCTGGTGGCCCAGGCGTTGGGGAAGTCGGAGCGGACGGTGTGGCGGTGGCTGGCCGCTGCCCGGGAGGATCACCGCCTCGCACGGGTGGAGTCGTCCCATTTCACGGTCACCACGGAAGTCCGGCGGCTGCTGGCGCTGTGGGGCGGGAACGCCTCCCGGGTCCACGCCGAGCTGGTGCAGCGAGCGGCCGAGGATCCGAACGCGCCCGCGGTGCCGTCGCTCTCCACGTTGCACCGGGCGATCCGCCGGGACCTGACCCGCGGCGAGCGGGCCGGTCTCAAGAGCGGGGAAGCCGCCCGGCGCGCGTATGACGTGTTCGGGCAGCGTCCGGCCACGCACCGCAACGCGGCGTGGGAAGGCGACCACAAGCATGTGCCCGTCGAGGTGGACGTGGAGGGTGAGCTGGCCACGCCGTGGGTGACCTGGTTCATCGACTGCGCCACCAAGGCGATCACCGGGGTGGCGGTCACCGCGCACGCGCCGAGCCGAGACGCGGTGCTGGCGTCCTTGCGCATTGCAATCACCCGCAGCGAGCCGTTCGGTCCGGTCGGCGGGCTGCCCGGTCAGATCCGGGTCGACCGCGGCAAGGAGTTCCTATGTGCCACGGTCACCGCGGCGATGGGCGCGCTCGCCGTCCCCGTGACCGACCTGCCCGCCTACACCCCGCATCTGAAGGGAACGATCGAGGCGCTGAACGACGCGGTGGAGGAGATGTTCCTCGTCTCGCTCCCCCGCTACACCGGCCGCCAAAAACTCACCGGCGGCCAGCTCGCCGACCCCGATGCCCCACCCCTGACGTATGAGGCGTTCGTGGGACTGCTGCTGGACTGGGTGACCTGGTGGAACACCCGCCACCGCCCGACCGCGCTGAACGGCAAGACCCCCCTGCAGGCGTGGCAGGCCGACGCGACGCCGCTCACAGATGTACCGGCGGGGCAGCTGGCGACGTTCGCTCTGGAGGACGACGGCCGCACGTACACGATCAGTACCAGCGGGGTGCGGTGGCGCCGCCGCGACTACCTCGCCCCGTGGATGAACGGCCGTACCGGCACCAAAGTCTCGGTACGGCACCTGCCCCACCACGACGACACCATCGAAGTCTTCGACACGGCGACCGGCCGCCATCTCGGTTCGGCGTTTCTGGCCGCCGCAGCGAGCCGGGAGCAGATCCGCTCCGTCCAGGCCGCGCGCACCGCGGCAGCCCGGCGGCTCAAGGCTGATCTGAAGGCCGCGGAGAAGCTGCGTCGCCGGCGCTTCGAAGCCTCCACCACCGCGGCCCCGCCCAGGCCTCTCACCTCTTCGACCTCTGCGCAGGCCGAAGAGGAGCTCGGTGCGGCGGCGCAGACGGACCGCCGTGCGCTGGCCCGTCCCGATCTCGTTCCGCACGGCCCCGCACCCGATACCTGGACCCGTCCGAGGCCCCCGCGCATACCTACTCCTGATGAGGGCAAGAGCTGATGATCGCTGATCTGGATTACGGGCTGCTGCCCGAGGAGAGCGAAGACCACTTCCTGGGCCTGGAGCAGGCGCAGCTGGTGGGAACCGACACGCTGCTGACCACCCGGGACAACATCGAGGCCGGGGCTTCGCCCTTGATCGTGGACACCGGGTGTCATGCGGCGAGGGTCAGCGTAGTTGATTGTTGTTCGTAGCTGATCGGGCTCTGCTGGCCCAG
>NZ_JBFBCG010000104.1:0-19988 GCF_040683105.1 Streptomyces sp. NPDC051020
ACCCGCACCCCGCTACCCAGTCGGCAAGAAACAGCGCAAAACGGATATGCCTAGACGCGGCGGGGCCGAGCAGCAGCCTTAAAGATCAAGCTAAGAGCGTCTGGCAGTAGGGGCGCACCGGCGGTCAGAAGGTGCCCGCCGGATGAAGAGCAGGCACGAGCCGCGGTGATCACGGGGTTCTCTGAGCTCAGCGATCACCGGATGGCTCGTGCCTGTCCACGTCAGCGACGAGATCTGCGATCAGACCAATCCGTAGCGGCGCGGTCGAGCGGGTCAGCCGTGGTCATGACCGCTCAACACCCCTGATCCGGGCCCGCTTCGGCCGCAGGCCGGCAGGTCCTTCCACGTCGGACGCCGAGCTGCAGGCAGCCGCCTTCTTGGGCTTCTTCACGGCGCCCGCCGCCGCGATGCGCTCGTTGAGGTCGTCCATGGTGCAGCTGGGATTGCCCGCGCCTGCTGTCCCAGGACCGGTCTGAGCGCTCCACCTAGTGCCGCGACCGGCAAGGTTTGCCCCGTCGCGACGCCCGGCACGCGCGCTCGCGGCGTTGGCCAAAAGCCCAGGTAGCTCCGCTACAAGGGCTTCCGGCCGCCTTGCGATCACACGCACCGGCCGCCGCTCCTTGACGGGCAAACCTTGCCGGTCGCGGCACTAGTACGGAGTCATGTGCACTGCCCAGGGCCATGCCGGTGTCCCGTTCGGTCTCACCTCGCCCTGCTCGTGCGTCGACGTGAAACCAGAATGGGGCCGTGGGCTGGTCGGGCGGGTGTTGTCCGGGCGCAAGTCACGCGCGCCGGCTGGCGCGGTCGGCGGTGAGGCGGGCCTCGAAGCCGTCGAGGAGGGACTGAAGGCCGAACGCGAAGGTGTTGTCGGGCGCCGCGGCGTACTCCGTGGCGGCTGTGGTGCCGAGGCGTTCGCGCAGGCGCGGGAATTGCATGGCGGTCTCGGTGGCGCGTGTCACGGCGTCGGCCATCAGTTGCTCGGCACCTGCGCCGTTCTTGCTCAGCCGACGGTTGAGCGAGACCTGCGCGGCAGGGCCGAGCGCGCTGCCGAGCACGAAGGTGAACACGGTGGCGGCTGCCCGGTCCGCGTCGGCGGTGGCGAAGCCCGCCTTTTCATAGATGCCGAGGCTGAGGTCGTTGTGCCGGGCCTGGCCGGATCCGTGCAGGAGGTGGCTGCCGAATGCCTGGACGAGCCAGGGGTGCCGGGTGAGCATCGCGTGCATGCCGGAGGCATGAGTGGTGGCGGCCGTGCGCCAGTCGGTGGCGTCGAGATCAGGCAGCTCGACCTCGGACCAGATCGCGTCGCTGGCGAGTCGGACCAGGTCGTCCTTGGTCTTGATGTGCCAGTAAACGGCCGTGGCGGCCGAGCCGAGCCGTTTCGCCAGGCTCCGCATATTGAGGCCGTCCAATCCCTCGTCGTCGAGGAGCTCGATGGCCGCACGGACGATCCGGTCTGCGGTCAGTGTGTCTCGTGGCATGGCCACCACCCTACTTGAACTTAGTTCATGCGCAACCTTGCACTTAGTTCGAGTGGCTGCCTATGCTCTGTCTCGTACTTAGTTCAAGTGCCCGAAGGGGCAGCCATGTCGCAGGACAAGCTGTCGGAGTTCGTCAAGGCGCAGGCTGCCGAGCTCGGCGTTCCTGGTGTCGCCGTCGGGGTGCTCCTGGACGGCCAGGAGATCTACGCCTCGCACGGAGTGACGAGCCTCAGCAACCCGCTGCCGGTCGACGAGAAGACGCTGTTCTCCCTGGGGTCGGTGTCCAAGACCTTCACGGCGACCGTGCTGATGCGCCTGGTCGCCGAGGGGAAGGTGGACCTGGACGCGCCGGTGCGGCGCTACGTGCCCGAGCTGAAGCTCGCCGACGAGCAGGCCGCGGCGCAGATCACCGTCCTGAACCTGCTCAACCACACCGCGGGCCTGGACTGGAACCTGATCGACGACGGCGAGGGCGACCGCTCCCTGGCCGGGCTCGTGGCGAAGCTGCCCGGGCTGCCGCTGATCGCGCTGCCCGGGGCCCGCGCCTCGTATAGCCAGGCCGGTTACAACCTGGCCGGGCGGATCATCGAGAAGGTCACGGGCCTGCCCTTCGAGCAGGCCATGGCCTCGCTCGTCCTGGAGCCGGTGGGCCTTGCGGACAGCGTGTACGGCCTGGCGGAGGTGATGGTCCGCAAGTTCGCGGTGGGCTACAACCGCGGCGACGACGGCGAACTGCGCCCCGCCCGGCCCTGGGCAGGGTTCAAGGAGGGCGCGCGCGGCGACAACCCCGGCGGCGGCCTCGCCTCCTCGGTGAGCGATCTGCTGCGCTGGGCGCGGTTCCAACTCGGCGACGGCGAGGGCGTGCTGCCCGCAGCGGAGCTGCACCGGATGCGGGAACAGACGGTCGGGCTGCGCGCCAGCACGCTCGGCGACGGCTTTGGCATCTGCTGGTTCCCCGGGGACGGTGTGCCGGAACGCTCACTTGCCGGCAACGAGCCGGGCCGATTCCGGGACGAGGTCCGACGCCGGGTTCGCGCCCCCGTTTGCGGCGGACAGGAGGGAGGCGTCCCTCAGCCGCCGTACAGCCCGCCGTCCGCCGCCGGCCCCGTGCCCGCCCGTCGCCAGGCCGGGGTGCATCACGAACGAAAAGTTGAGCAAGTGTCAGGAAAGTACGTCGCGGAGTCTTGCCGTCGCACACGCCTTTGGCCAGGATCGGCACTCGTCGGGCAACTCCGCCCCCTTGCCGACCGCACCGGAGGCACCATGCGTCTGCGTCGCACCGCCACCACGCTCGCCTTGGGCACGGCCGTCCTGTGCGCGCTGCCCGCAGCGGCTCCGGCCCAGGCCCGCAGCACGGCCACCAGCATGGAGGCGCCGTGGGGAGCGGGGGCCACGGCCCGGCCCACCGGCACCGTCACCATGCCCGACGGCGTAGTCCACCTCGCCGACAGCCGGGGCCGGGCTTTGCGGCTGCACGGTTTCAACCTCGGCAAGAGCGACACCGTCACCCGCGACCGCGTCGCCCGGCTCGCGCGCGACGGATTCAACCTGATGCGGCTCGACATCCAGTGGGAGAAGGTGGAACCCGGCCCGGGCCGGTACGACACCGCCTACCTGCGCTACCTCGACCAGGTGCTCGACTGGGCCGACCGGTATCACGTCCTGGTCCTCGTCGACTGGCACCAGGACGTCTTCGGCCCCGCCTTCGGCCACAATGGCATCCCCGCCTGGGCCACCCGCACCGACGGGCTGCCCTTCCAGTCCAACCCGGACGACTGGTTCTCCGACTACTTCCAGCCCGCCGTCCAGGCCGCCTTCACCCATCTGTACGACGACCCCGACCTGCGCACCGCCCAGGCCGCCGCCTACGCGAAGGTCGCCACCACCCTCCGCGGACACCGCTCGCTGCTCGGCTACGACCTGTTCAACGAACCCTTCGGCCCCGTCCCCGGGGACCCGACGGACCCCGCCGACCAAGTCGCCGCCTCCACCGCGCTCGAACAAGGTCGGCTGCCTGCTATGTACCGGCGCCTCATCCAGGCCGTCCGCGCCGTCGACCGCGACGCGTGGCTGTTCGTGGAGCCCACCGTCCTCGTCGGCCAAGGCGTCCCCACGAGCCTTCCCGGCTTCGCCGACCCGCGCCCCGGCGCCGCCCGCATCGGCTATGCCCCGCATGCCTACGACACTGCCGTCGAGGCGGGTCAGGACTGGGACCCGTCGGGGCAGTTCATCGAACGGTACGAAGCCGCCATCGGCGCCTACCCGGCCGCGCACCGGTTGCCCGTCCTCGTCGGCGAATGGGGGCCGCCCAAGGCCACCACGCCCGGCAACGCCCAGCTCGTACGCCGTCAGCTCCTGTCGATGCACGGCTTCGCCACCGGCTGGGCCATGTGGTACGACTGCGACGCCATGGACGGCGGCGGCTACTGCGCCCGTGACCGCGACGGCAACCCCGCTCCCGGCAAGGAACCCGCCTTCGCGCCCTACGCCCGGGCCGTCGCGGGCTCTCCGGGAGCCGAGACCTACGACCCGTCCACCCGGACCTACACCCTGACCCTGACCGCCACCCCCGCGACCCCCGGCACCTGGACGACGCTCACCCTCCCCACCGCCGCGTTCCCCCGGGGCGCGCGCATCACGGCGGAGGGCACGCGCGCCACGGTCGTCCGCAGCGCCCCCGGCGAGGCGGACGTGCTGCTCCCCGCGGCGCGTCCTGGCACCGTGGTCACCGTGACCGCGACGGCACGCTGAGGCCGCCCGAACTCCTCGCCGAAGTCCCGCGCGCCGACGTGGTCGTCCACGCGGGCGATTGGGTGGACATCGCCACGGTGGACCTGCTGCTGGACCGGTCGCGGCGGCTGACCGGCCTGTACGGCAAAAACGACGGCCCCGCCTTACGCATCCGGCTGCCGGAGGTGGCGTACGCGGAACTGGAGGGGGAGCGCTTCGGTGTCGTGCACGAGACCAGGGCGAGCTCGGGGTTACCGGACGGCGTCCGGGGGTGCCTTTCAGAACACCGACAGGCCGGTACGGCTCGTGAAGCGGTCCAGGGCCGCCACGTCGGCCACGGAGTTGCCGCGCTCGTCCAGGCGGGGGCTCCACACGCACAGCGCGCACCGGCCCCAGCAGCCGGATGGAGCGCACGGTCCGCGGCCCTTCCCGGGCGCCTTGGCTGGGAGCGGGCAGCGTGGCGGCGCGCGACCGGATCGCGGTGCCCGCGCTGCACCGTGTCCGGACGCACCACCAGCCGTTTCCTGCGCAGCACCCGTGAGGGCAGGCGGTGCAGCAACGTCGTCAGGAACACGCGATCAGTGAACCGAACCTATTCGCCTCCGAGTTGGCGCTCCAAGACCGTGACCTGATGGCGCAGGGCGAGGGCCTCTGCGTCCTTGTCCCGGTTGCTCACAAACAGCAGGCGCAGCACGGCGAACGCGTTCGTCACGGTCAGGTGAGCCGGTCACAGCAGCATGACCGGCCATCATGTCGGGGGATCGCCAGCCGCACGAGAGTACCGAGTCGAGCCTCCGCACTCGAGCCCGAAGCGTCTCGTGCACCGGCCCCAACCTGGGTGGATGAGGTTATCGGCAAGGGTGGCGCCCGCACCGGTCGCTGCTGTACCGCCCCTGGCCGACGTCGCCGTGGACCGCGCCACTGCCATCCGGCGGCACCGGGGGAATCGAAAATCTCGAGCCCCGTCCCCGCGACACGGTGCGGCGTGAAGACGGCCGCGATTCGACATTCGTCGGTCTCGTGCCGGGATCATCCCGACGTTCAACCGATGACGGAGCTGTGCCGGCGGCCGTAAAGTCCGCGCGAACCCGTCATCCGGCAGAGGAGACGAACAAATTCTTGTGCATCCTGCGCTGTTGAACCTGTCGTCCTCCCGAGCGCCGCCTCGAGGTTGGAAAGTGCCGTCCTCGTCCCGTTGATTCATCTTCTGGAAGCACGGTAATGAGCATATTCCTGATGTTTCGTCATCGTATTCGGGATGGCGAAAGCACGTGCTCGTGGAATCCGCCTTGGACGGTGACGGCGGCGGAAACCCCGGCGTGGTCTGGCCGGCGTCATCCGGCCGAATGAGACCGAGTTGGGGCTTCAAGGTCCCTGTGATCACGGACTCCAGTCCGTACTGCAGCACGCTGGGCCGCGGAAGCAAGTCGCGGTTGAAGAAGTGCGACTGAGTCGAGATCTGCCTGATCAGGAATTCACGATGTGGGGTGCATGCACCCCGTAGGAGAGCTGTACATGTCTCATCCCCCTTCCCCTCAACCAACCCGCCTCAGATCGCGTCCGGGCGTGTTCACCACGACGGTCATGTCACGTACCCGGCGCACCCTCAAGGGCTTGGCCACGGTCACCGTTGCGGCCCTGGCGCTTGGCGTCGGTCCGGCGCTGCCCGCGACGGCGGCGAGTCAGGCCGAAGGCACGATCGCGAACGCGGGCGCACCCGGTGCCATCAAGGATCGGTACATCGTGATCCTCGGCAAGGGAGCCGACTCCAAGTCGCGCAAGGGCAAGGCGCTTGCTGCCAAGTACGGTGCGAAGGTCAACAGGACTTACAACGCAGCGCTCAACGGGTACGCCGTCGAGCTGACGGAGAAGCAGGCCAAGCGTTTCGCCGCCGATCCGGCCGTGGAGTCCGTCGTGCAGGACCAGGTCGTCAAGGCGACCGACATTCAGCCCAATCCGCCCTCCTGGGGGCTGGACCGGATCGACCAGCAAGCCTTGCCGCTCGACAGCCGCTACACCTACCCGGATACGGCGGGTCGCGGAGTCTCGGCCTACATCATCGACACCGGTGTGCGCATCAGCCACCAGGACTTCGGCGGCCGCGCCAGCTACGGGTACGACGCCGTGGACGACGACAACATCGCCGAGGACGGCAACGGCCACGGCACGCACGTCGCCGGCACGGTCGCGGGCTCGTCGTACGGTGTGGCCAAGCAGGCCAAGATCGTCGCGGTACGCGTGCTGAACGACCAGGGCTCCGGCTCCACCTCCGGCGTCGTCGCGGGTGTGGACTGGGTGACCGCCAACGCCGTCAAGCCCGCGGTGGCCAACATGAGCCTCGGTGGCGTTGTCGACACGGCGCTGGACACCGCTGTCCGCAACTCCATAGCCTCCGGGGTCACCTACGCCGTGGCGGCGGGCAACGAGAACAGGGACGCCTCCACCTCGTCCCCGGCCCGCGTGCCCGAGGCCATCACCGTCGGCTCCACCACCAGCGGCGACGCCCGCTCCAGCTTCTCCAACTACGGCAGCAAGGTGGACATCTTCGCGCCCGGGTCGTCCATCACGTCGACGTGGCATACCGGCGACACTGCCACCAACACCATCTCCGGCACCTCGATGGCGTCCCCGCACGTGGCCGGAGCCGCCGCGCTCTACCTGGCGCAGGACCCCACCGCCTCCCCGTCGCTGGTCGCAGAGGCGCTGACCTCCTCAGCCACCACCGGAGTGGTGACTGACCCGGGAACCGGTTCCCCCAACCGGTTGTTGAACGTCACGGGCTTGCGTGCCGGGCCGCACGGCACCGTCACGGGTACCGTCACCGACGGCACCACTCCGCTGGCGTCGGCCAAGGTCACTGTGGGCGATGCCACGGTGATGACGGACGGTCAGGGGCGTTACGCCCTGACCGTGCGCCCACCGGGGACCTATGACATCAGCGTGAGCAAGTTCGGGTACGCCGCCAAGACCGTATCGGGTGTCGCGATCGCCGACGGCCAGACGGTGACCGAGAACTTCGCGCTGACCGCGAAGCCGAGTGTCAACGTCACCGGTACCGTCCACGACCGTTCGGGTCACGGCTGGCCGCTGTATGCGACCGTGCGGGTCAAGGGCGAGCCGACGTCGGTCGCCTACACCGACCCCAAGACGGGGAAGTACACGCTGAGTGTGCCCGTCTCCGACACCTACACCCTGCAGGTCGACCCGCTGTACCCGGGCTACAAGCGGGACTCTCAAGATGTGCAGGTGGGTTCGGCGGATGTGACGCATGACGTCAACGCGTCGGTCGACTGGACGACTTGCACCGCGGCCGGGTACGGGCTCCACTACGACGGCACCACCGAGTCGTTCGACGGGACCACCGCGCCGTCGGGCTGGACCGTCGACGAAAAGATTGGCAACGGCCAGACCTGGGTGTTCAACGACCCCGGCCAGCGCGGCAACAACACTGGCGGGTCCGGCGGCTTCGCCATCATCGACAGCCAGAAATACGGCAACGGACAGCGGCAGGACAGCTCGCTGATCAGCCCGGTCATGGACTTCAGCCGGCGAACCCACCCGGCCTTGTCCTTCCGCACCGACTACAACAGCTACTCGGGCCAGACCGGGGACGTCGATCTCAGCGTCGACGGCGGCCAGACGTGGACCAGCGTCTGGCACCACGGCAGCGACAGCGCCCGGGGGCCACGGACCGAACTCGTGGACCTGTCCCAGGCCGCCGGCAAGGCCAACGTCCAGGTGAGGTTCCACTTCACCTCCACCCTGGGGTGGTGGTGGCAGGTCGACGACGTCTTCCTCGGCGACCGCACGTGCGCCCCGGCACCGGGCGGCCTGGTCCTCGGCCAGGTGACCGACAAGAACACCGGGGCCGGGATCAACGGCGCCACGGTGACATCGGCCGACAAGCCTGCGGAGAAGGCGATCGCGCTGCCGACACCGAACGACCCGAACCTGGGCGACGGCTTCTACTGGATGTTCTCCTCGCTCACCGGGGAGCACAAGTTCACCGCCACGGCGGGGGGCAACTACGCCGCGCAGGACATCACCGTCAACGTGGCTCCGCACGAGGCAACGGCGAGCACGTTCGTCCTGCCCGCACCACGGCTCGAGGTCAGCCAGGACCAGCTCAGCAAGACCGTCGACTGGCAGGGCAAGGGCAGCTCCACGGTGACCTTGAAGAACACCGGAACCGCCCCGGTGACCGCCGCTATCGGTGAGTGGCCGGGCGGCCACCAGCCCGCCGCGGAGCAGCAGGGTGCTCCGCTGCACGAGATCAAGGGACACTTCAGCCCTGAGCCGTTCCGGCCCGGCAAGACCACGCAGCCGGCGGCCGTCAAGTCCTCGGTGACGCCGTACACGGCGCCGTGGACGACGGTGCCCGACTACCCCACGACGATCCTGGACAACGCCGTGGTGACCCTCGACGGCAAGGTCTACTCGATCGGCGGAAGCGACGGATACGCCCCCGCCTCGAACAAGTCATACGTCTACGATCCGGTCGCGCAGACGTGGAGTGCTCTGCCGAACCTGAAGGTCGGCCGTGAGGCGGCACAGGCGGCCGCCTATGGTGGGAAGATCTACGTCTTCGGCGGCTTGGACGCATACAACAAGATAGCCAAGACCGAGATCTACGACCCGGCGAGCCGTACCTGGTCCGCGGGTGCCGATATGCCGAAACCGTACTTCGGCGCCGCCGTGACCGTGCTGGGCGGCAAGATCTACATCGTCGGCGGCTGCTCGGGCGGCTGCTACAGGAACGACGTGCAGGTGTACGACCCGGCGTCGGACTCCTGGAGTTCGGCCACGCCCTACCCCGAAACGTGGGGCTTTCTCGGCTGCGGCACCATCGCGAACAAGCTGTACTGCGCGGGCGGGGTGGCGGGCAATACCACCACCAAGCACGCCTACAGCTACGACCCGGAGACCGCCAAATGGACTCCCATCGCCGACCTGCCGATCGACCTGTGGGCGATGGGCTACTCGGTGGGGGACGGCAAGCTCCTCATGTCCGGCGGCGTGACCAACGGCGGCACCACGATCACCAACCGGGGCTTCGCCTACGACCCGGGTTCCGACACCTGGACCCCGCTGCCCAACTCCAACAACACCGTCTACCGCGGCGGCTCCGCCTGCGGCTTCTACAAGATCGGAGGTATCACCGGCCCAGGCCAGTGGGACGCGACCAAGAAATCCGAGCTGCTGCCCGGCTATTGCGCGACCGATGTCCCCTGGCTCTCGGTGGACAAGACCGAGGTGACGATCCAGCCGGGCGAGAGCGTTGACGTCAACGTGAGTTTCAACGCAAACGTCGCAGAGATCACCCAGCCGGGCACGTTCAGCGCGCTGCTCACGATCAGGGCGCGGACCCCATACCAGATCGCATCGGTGCCGGTGGCGCTCACGGTGAACCCACCCAAGACCTGGGGGAAGATCACGGGGACGGTCACCGGCGGGGCCGGCTGCACCGGCAAGCCGGCGCCACTGGTCGGAGCGACCGTGCAGATCACCTCGAAGACGGGGAGCCACACGCTGAAGACCGACCAGAACGGTCAGTACGTGCTCTGGCTGGACGTCAGCGACAGCCCGCTCACGGTGACCGCGTCCAGGGACGGCTGGGAGTCGCAGACCCAATCGGTCAAGGTCAAGGCGGGTAAGGCGACCACGACCGACTTCTCTCTCACATACACCTGCACCTGATCTGACACTCCGTGCGGGCCGGGCCAGGCCCCGGCCCGCACGGACAGGTCTCGGCCCCACCATCGATCCGATGGCGGGGCCGAGACGCTTGTATGGTCAGGCGGATGCCGAGCCGCCGGGCGTCTGCACGATTCGACATTCGTCGGGTTCGCACCGGGATCGTCCCGACATTCAACCGATGACGGAGCTGTGCCGCCGGCCGTAAAGTCCGCGCAAACCCGTTGTCCGGCGGAAGGGACAAGCAAAGTCTCGTGCACCCTATGCTGTTGAACCTCTCGTCTACCCGAGCACCGCCTCGAGGCCAGAAATTGCCGACTGCGTCCGGTTGATTTATCTTCTGGTGGCATAGCGCAGCACATTCCTGACGTTTCGTCATCTCGTTGGGAGACGACAGCCCTGATATCCAGTTTCCTGTCGGCGATGGGCGCTCAGGCGCAGGCACCTGCTGACCCATCGTCGAAAAGGGCCTCATGCGGCCGTGTTCTCCTATGAAGATGCGATCCGTGAGCACGTGCTCGTGGAATCTGCCTTGGACAATGTCGGCGACGGAAAGCACGACATGATCGCGGCCGACAACATCCGGCCGAACGAGACGGAATTGAGCATCAAGCTCCCCGTGATCACGGACGTCAGTTCGTACTTCAGCACGCTGGGCCGCGGAAGCGAGTCGCAGCTGAAGAAGTACGACTGAGCCGAAATCTGCCCTGCTCAAGCATTCACGATTCGGGTTTGCATGCACCCCGTAGGAGAGGTGTACATGTCTCATCCCCGCTCCGCTCAACCAACTCGCCTCAGATCGCGTCCGCTCGCGTTAACCATGGCGGTCGGACGCGTCTTGACGCTGATCGTGGCGCTCGCCGTCGCCGCAGCCACGGTGATCGCTGTGCCGGCCGCGGCCTCCGCCTCCACCCCCTCCGCCAAGCATCCCGTCCCGGCCACGAAGGCCGCCGGCTCCACCGTGCCTGGCCGGCACCCCGCCGATCAGGTGTGCGCCACGCCGTCAAAGGCCGGCGAGATGTCCTGCTTCGCCATGGTCCGTACCGATGTCGTCGCGGCGAAGGGTCTCCAGGCTGATGCCGCTCCCGCCGGTTTCGGCCCGGCCGACCTGCAGAGGGCGTACAACCTGCCCTCTGCCGGATCCACTGAGACGGTCGCCGTCGTGGCTGCGTTCGACAACCCGAACGCCGAGGCGGACCTGGCCGTCTACCGTCAGCAGTACGGGCTGCCGCCGTGCACCACGTCCAACGGCTGCTTCAAGAAGATCGACCAGCGCGGCGGCACCCACTATCCGCCGGCGAACTCCCAGTGGGCCGCGGAGATCGCACTCGACATCGACATGGTCAGCGCGACCTGCCCGAGCTGCAGGATCCTCCTGGTCGAGGCCGACGACAACGGCATGAACAACCTTGGCACGGCCGTGAACCAGGCGGTCGCCCAGGGCGCCAAGTTCGTCTCCAACAGCTGGGGCAGTACCGAGAATTCCAGTGCGCCCCAGAGCGAAGCCTACTTCAACCACCCCGGTGTCGCGATCACCTTCGCCAGCGGTGACAGCGGTTACCGCGTCGCATACCCGGCCTCGTCGCAGTATGTGACGGCGGTCGGCGGCACCTCGTTGGTCAAGGACACCTCCACCACCCGCGGCTGGGCCGAAAGCGCATGGAGGTATGCGGGCAGCGGCTGTTCGAGGTTCCTGCCCAAGCCGTCGTTCCAGCAGGACACCGGCTGCGCGCGCCGTACGATCACGGATGTGTCCGCGGTCGCCGACCCGAGCACCGGTGTCGCGGTCTACCACGGTGGCTGGCAGGTCTTCGGCGGCACCAGCGCGTCCGCCCCGATCATCGCCTCGGTCTACGCGCTGGCCGGGACACCGGCGGCTGGTTCGGCGCCCAGCTCCTACCCGTATGCCCAGCCTTCCGCGCTGAATGATGTGACGTCCGGAAGCAACGGAAGTTGCACGCCTGCGTATCTGTGCAACGGCGGGCCGGGGTATGACGGGCCGACCGGGCTCGGCACCCCGAACGGGCTCGCGGCGTTCCGCCCCGCGCCCTCCGGGCCGCGCGGCACTGTCGCGGGTACGGTGACCGACGGCAGCGCCCCGCTGGCGGCAGCCAAGGTCACCGTGGGTGACGTCACGGCGATGACGGATGGTCAGGGGCACTACACCTTGAGCGTGCCACCGGGGACGTACGACGTCAGCGTGAGCAAGTTCGGGTACGCCGGCAAGACCGTCTCGGATGTCACGATCGCCGACGGCCAGACGGTGACCGAGAACTTCGCGCTGACCGCGAAGCCGAGTGTCAACGTCACCGGTACGGTCCGTGACGGTTCCGGTCACGGCTGGCCGTTGTATGCGACGGTGCGGGTCAAGGGTGAGCCGACGTCGGTTGCCTACACCGACCCCAAGACGGGGAAGTACGCGCTGAGTGTGCCCGTCTCCGACACCTACACTTTGCAGGTCGACCCGTTGTACCCGGGATACAAGCGCAACTCCCAGGATGTTCAGGTGGGTTCGGCGGATCTGACGCATGACGTCAACGCGTCGGTCGACCCGATGAGCTGCACTGCCGCCGGGTACGGCTTCAAGTATCACGGCACCACGGAGCCGTTCGACGGCACCACCGCGCCGGCGGGCTGGACCGTCGACGACAAGGTCGGCAACGGCGAGACCTGGGTGTTCAAGGACCCCCGCGGTCGCCCCAACAGGACCGGTGGGTCCGGCGGCTTCGCCGTCATCGACAGCGATTACTACGGCCGCGACAGTTCACAGGACAGCTCGCTGATCAGCCCGGTCATGGACTTCAGCCAGGAAGCCCAACCGGTCCTGACCTTCCACTCCGACTACAACGGCATGGTGTACCAGACCGGGGACGTCGATCTCAGCGTCGACGGCGGCAAGACGTGGACGACCCTCTGGCACCACGCCAATGACAGAGCCTGGGGGCCGCGGACCGAGCTCGTGGACCTGTCCCAGGCCGCCGGCAAGGCCAACGTCCAGGTGCGGTTCCACCTCGCCGCCAAGTGGGGCATGTGGTGGCAGGTCGACGACGTCCTCCTCGGCAGCCGCACCTGTGACCCGCTGCCGGGCGGCCTGGTCGTCGGCCGGGTGACCGACAAGAACACCGGGGTCGGAATCAACGGCGCCACAGTGACCTCGGCCGACAAGCCCGCGGAGAAGACGACCTCGGCGGCGACGCCGAACAACCCGAACCTGGGCGATGGCTTCTACTGGATGTTCTCCTCGCTCACCGGGGACCACATGTTCAACGCCAAGGTGGGGACCTACTACAGCCCACAGGACATCACCGTCAACGTGGCCCCGGACCAGGCAACGGACGGCACGTTCGCCCTGCCCGCACCCCGGATCGCGGTCCCGGCCCAAGTCAGCACGACCGTCGACTGGGAGGGCCAGGGCAACTCCAACCTGACCTTGAAGAACACCGGAACCGCCCCGGTGACCGCCAAGATCGGTGAGTGGCCGGTCGCGCCGAGCGGCAACCAGCCCGCCGCGGCGCAGCAGGGTGCTCCGCTGCAGAAGGTGAAGGGCGATTACAGCCCCCTGCCGTTCCAGCCCGGCAAGACCGCGCGGGCGGCGGCTGCCAAGCCGTCGGTGACGCCGTACGCGGCGCCGTGGACGACGGTGGCCGACTACCCCATGCCGGTCATGGACAACGCTGTGGCGACCATCAACGGCAAGGTCTACTCGGTCGGCGGATTCGACGATACGTACTTCGTCAACAAGGCCTACGTCTACGACTCGGGCGCGCAGGCGTGGAGTGCTCTGCCGAACATGAGCGTTGCCAGAGGCGGAGCGCAGGCAGCCGCCTATGGTGGCAAGCTCTACGTCTTCGGCGGCTGGGACAACCGCACGAGCCCGGTGGCCAAGACCGAGATCTACGACCCGGCGAGCGGTACCTGGTCCACGGGCGCCGACAACCCGCAACCGCGCTCCGGCGCCGGCGTGGCCGTGCTGGGCGGCAAGATCTACCTCGTCGGCGGCTGCATCGGCAACGACTGCGGCAAGACGGATGTGCAGGTCTACGATCCGGCGGCGGACTCCTGGAGTTCGGGCGCGGCGTATCCGGAGAAGGTCGCCTGGCTCGGTTGCGGTGGCATCGATGACAAGCTGTACTGCGCGGGCGGGTACCAAGGCCTCGTCAGCACGCACGCCTACAGCTACGACCCGGCAACCGCCAGATGGACTCGCGTCGCTGACCTGCCGATCGAGCTGTGGGGGATGGGCTACTCGGTGTCAGCCGGCAAGCTCCTTGTGTCCGGCGGCGTGACCAACCACTCCAGCGTGCTCACCAACCAGGGCTTCGCCTACGACCCGGGTTCCGATGTTTGGACCGCGCTGCCCAACTCCAACAGCACTCTCTACCGCAGCGGCTCCGCCTGCGGTTTCTACAGGATCGGGGGTTCCGCCGGAAACTACTACGGTTCCAGGAACTCGGAGCTGTTGCCCGGCTATGACCAGTGTGCCGCCACGGGCGATGTCCCCTGGCTCTCGGTGGACAAGACCGAGGTGACGATCCAGCCGGGCGAGAGTGTTGACGTCGAGGTGAGTTTCGACGCGAGCCTCGCCGAGATCACCCAGCCGGGCACGATCGCCGCGGAGCTCACGATCGGCGCGAAGACCCCGTACGGGGCGATCCCCTCGGTGCCGGTGGCGCTCACGGTGAACCCACCCACGACCTGGGGAAAGATCACCGGGACGGTTACCGGAGTCGGCTGCACCGGCAAATCGGCGCCGTTGACCGGAGCGACCGTGCAGATCACCTCGAAGACGGCGAGCTACACCTTGAAGACCGACAAGAACGGCCAGTACGTGTTCTGGCTCGACGTCAGAGAAAACCCGGTCACGGTGACCGCGTCCAAGGACGGCTGGGAGCCGCAGACCCGAAAGGTCGAGATCAAGCCGGGTAAAGCAACCACGGCCAGCTTCTCTCTCAAAGAAACCTGCAGCTGATCTGACGCTCCGTGCGTGACCGGGCCTGGCCCCCGGTCCGCATGGACAGGTCTCGGCCCCGCCACCGATCCCGTGGCGGGGCCGAGACGCTTCCAGCAGCCGGCGATCGACCGGGGTGATGCCGCGCCGGCGACCCTGATCGCACGCCATGCCGAGTTGGCCGGGGCCATAGGTCGCTGGGCACACCTGGCCGGGGGCAGCCGTCCCGGCCCGGGTTTTTGCATAGTCAGGCGGATGCCGAGCCGCCGGGGGTGTGCACGATTCGACATTCGTCGGGCTCGTGCCGGGATCGTCCCGACGTTCGGCCGATGACGGAGCTGTGCCGGCGGCCGTAAAGTCCGCGCGAACCCGTTATCCGGCAGAGGGGGCGAACAAAGTCTCGTGCATCCTGCGCTGTTGAACTTTTCGTCTTCCCGAGCGCCGCCTCGAGGCTGGAAAGTTCCGTCCTCGTCTGGTTGATTCCTCTTCTGGAAGCACGGTCATGAGCATATTCCTGATGTTTCGTCATCGTATTCGGGATGGCGAAAGCACGTGCTCGTGGAATCAGTCCCGGACGGTGACGGCGGCGGAAAGCCCGGTGTGGTCTGGCCGGCATCATCCGGTCGAATGAGACCGAGTTGGGGCTTCAAGCTACCCGTGATCACGGACTCCAGTCCGTACTGCAGCACGCTGGGCCGCGGACGCAAGTCGCGGTTGAAGAAGTGCGACTGAGCCGAGATCTGCCTGATCAGGAATTCACGATGTGGGGTTGCACGCACCCCGTAGGAGAGCTGTACATGTCTCATCCCCCTTCCCCTCAACCAACCCGCCTCAGATCGCGTCCGCTTGCGTCAACCACGATGGTCGGATGCGTCGGCGCGCTGATCGTGACGCTCGCTGTCGCCGCAGAGGAGGCCCTGTGATGCCAGTGATGTCACGTACTGCCCGGCGCACTCTCAAGGGCTTGGCCGCGGTCACCGTCGCGGCGTTGACGCTTGGTGTCGGTCCGGCGCTGCCCGCGGCGGCGGCGAGTCAGGCCGAAGGCACGATCGCGAACGCGGGCGCACCCGGTGCCATCAAGGATCGGTACATCGTGATCCTCGGCAAGGGAGCCGACTCCAAGTCGCGCAAGGGCAAGGCACTGGCCGCCAAGTACGGTGCCAAGGTCAACAGGACCTACGATGCGGCGCTCAACGGCTATGCCGTCGAGCTGACGGAGAAGCAGGCCAGGCGGTTCGCCGCCGACCCGGCCGTGGAGTCCGTCGTGCAGGACCAGGTCGTCAAGGCGACCGGCACCGACCCGACCGGCACTCAGCCCAATCCGCCCTCCTGGGGGCTGGACCGGGTCGACCAGCCGGCCCTGCCGCTCGACAGCAGCTACACCTACCCGGGTACAGCGGGTGGTGGAGTCACGGCCTACATCATCGACACCGGTGTGCGCATCAGTCACCAGGACTTCGGTGGCCGTGCCAGTTACGGGTACGACGCGGTGGACGGCGACAACATTGCCGAGGACGGCAACGGCCACGGCACGCACGTCGCCGGTACGGTCGCGGGATCCTCGTACGGTATGGCCAAGAAGGCCAAGATCGTCGCGGTCCGCGTGCTGGACAACTCCGGCTACGGCAGCACCTCCGGCGTCATCGCGGGCGTGGACTGGGTGACCGCCAACGCCGTCAAGCCTGCGGTGGCCAACATGAGCCTCGGCGGCCCTACCGACACGGCGCTGGACACCGCTGTCCGCAACTCCATAGCCTCCGGGGTCACCTACGCCGTGGCGGCGGGCAACGAGGGCACAGATGCCTCCACCCAGTCCCCGGCCCGTGTGAGCGAGGCCCTCACAGTCGGCTCCACCGCCAGCAATGACGTCCGCTCCAGCTTCTCCAACTACGGCAGCACGCTGGACATCTTCGCGCCCGGGTCATCCATCAAGTCGGCGTGGTACACCGGCGACACCGCCACCAACACCATCTCCGGCACCTCAATGGCGTCCCCGCACGTGGCCGGAGCAGCCGCGCTCTACCTGGCCGACAACCCCGCCGCCACCCCCTCGCAGGTCGCAGAGGCGCTCACCTCCGCAGCCACCACCGGAGTGGTGACCGCCCCGGGCACCGGTTCCCCCAACCTGCTGATGAACGTCTCGGCTTTCCGTTCCGGGCCGCACGGCACCGTCACGGGTACCGTCACCGACGGCACCACTCCGCTGGCCGCGGCCAAGATCACCGTGGGGGACACCACGGCGATGACGGACGGTCAGGGACGCTACAGCCTGACCGTGCCGGCGGGAACATACGACGTCAGTGCGAGCAAGTTCGGGTACGCCACCAAGACCGTTTCGGGTGTCGCGATCGCCGACCGGCAGACGGTGACCGAGAACCTCGCGCTGACCGCGAAGCCGCGCGTGAAGGTCACGGGCACGGTCCATGACGGTTCCGGTCAGGGCTGGCCGCTGTATGCGACGGTGCGGGTCAAGGACGAACCGACGGCGGTCGCCTACACCGACCCCAAGACGGGGAAGTACACGCTGAGTGTGCCCGTCTCCGACACCTACACCCTGCAGGTCGACCCGCTGTACCCGGGCTACAAGCAGGACTCGTACGATGTGCAGGTGGGTTCGGCAGACGTGACGCATGACGTCAACGCGCCGGTCGACTGGACGACCTGCAGCGCGGCCGGGTACGGGCTCCATTACGACGGCGCCACCGAGTCGTTCGACGGCACCACCACGCCGTCGGGCTGGACCGTCGATGACAAGGTCGGCAACGGCCAGACCTGGGTGTTCAACGACCCCGGCCAGCGCGGCAACAAGACCGGCGGGTCCGGTGGCTTCGCCATCATCGACAGCCTTAAGCACGGCATGAACCAGTCGCAGGACAGCTCGCTGATCAGCCCGGTCATGGACTTCAGTCGGCGAACCCACCCGTCCCTGTCCTTCCGCACCGACTACTACGGCTTCCCGTTGGGCCAGACCGGGGACGTCGATCTCAGCGTCGACGGCGGCCAGACGTGGACCACCGTCTGGCACCGCACAAAGGACCTCACCCGGGGGCCGCGGACCGAGCTCGTGGACCTGTCCCAGGCCGCAGGCAAGGCCAACGTCCAGGTGCGGTTCCACTTCACCGGCAGCGGGGGCAAGTGGTGGCAGGTCGACGACGTCTTCCTCGGCGACCGCACGTGTGACCCGGCACCGGGCGGCCTGGTCGTCGGCCAGGTGACCGACAAGAACACCGGGGACGCGATCAACGGCGCCTCGGTGACATCGGCCGACAAGCCCGCGGAGAAGACGACCTCGGTGGCGACGCCGAAGGACCCCGACCTGGGCGACGGCTTCTACTGGATGTTCTCCTCGCTCACCGGAGAGCACAAGTTCACCGCCACGGCGGGGAACTTCTACAGCGCACACGACATCACCGTCAACGTGGCCCCGCATCAGGCAACGGACGGCACGTTCGCCCTGCCCGCACCCCGGATCGCGGTCCCGGCCCAGGTCGGCAAGACCGTCGACTGGCAGGGCAAGGGCAGCTCCACCGCGACCTTGAAGAACACCGGAACCGCCCCGGTGACCGTCAAAATCGGTAAGCAGCCGGGCGGCCACCAGCCCGCCGCGAAGCAGCAGGGTGCTCCGCTGCAGGAGGTGAAGGGACACTACAGCCCCCTGCGGTTCCGGCCCGACAAGACCGCGCAGTCGGCAGCCGCCAAGCCCTTGACGACGCCGTACGCGGCACCGTGGACGACGGTGGCCGACTACCCCGTACCGGTCATGGACAACGGCGTGGCGACCCTCGATGGCAAGGTCTACTCGGTCGGCGGAACGGACGGCAAAACCGATTACAAGAACGCCTACGTCTACGATCCGTTCGCCCAGGCGTGGAGTGCCCTGCCGAACATGAGCATCACCCGTACGGCGCCGCAGGTCGCCGCCTACGGTGGCAAACTCTACGTCTTCGGAGGCTGGGACCCGTACGGGAGGCCGGTGGCCAAGACCGAGATCTACGACCCGGCGACCGGAGCCTGGTCCATCGGCGCCGACACCCCGAAGCCGTACGCCGGCGCCGCAGTGACCGTACTGGGCGGCAAGATCTACATCGTGGGCGGCTGCACGTACGACGGCTGTGGCAGCACGGATGTGCAGGCGTACGACCCGGCCTCGGACACCTGGAGTTCGGGCACGGCGTATCCGGAGCCGATCTCCTGGCTCGGCTGCGGCGCCATCGCGAACAAGCTGTACTGCGCGGGCGGGGCTACCTCGGCCGGTACCACCAAGCACGCCTACAGCTACGACCCGTCGTCCCACAGCTGGACCGCCGTCGCCGACCTGCCGATCGACCTGTGGGGTATGGGCTACTCGACGGCAGACGGCAAGTTCCTCGTATCCGGTGGCGTGACCGACAGCTTCACCACGATCACCAACCAGGGCTTCACCTACGACCCGGGTTCCGACACCTGGACCGCGCTGCCCAACTCCAACAACGCTCTCTACCGCGGCGGCTCCGCCTGCGGCTTCTACAAGATCGGAGGCTCCCCCGCAGGGTGGGACGCGGCCAAGAACTCCGAGCTGCTGCCCGGCTATGACCAGTGCGTCGGAATCCCCTGGCTCTCGGTGGACAAGACCGAGGTGACGATCCAGCCGGGCGAGAGCGCTGACGTCACCGTGAGCTTCGACGCGAACGTCGCCGAGATCACCCAGCCGGGCACGTTCACCGCGCAGCTCACGGTCAGCGCGAAGACCCCGTACGGGGCGATCCCGTCGGTCCCGGTGGCGCTCACGGTGAACCCGCCCAGGACCTGGGGAAAGATCACCGGGACGGTCACCGGAGTCGACTGCAACGGCACGCCGAAGCCGCTGACCGGAGCGACCGTGCAGATCACCTCGAAGACGGCGAGCTACACGCTGAGGACCGACCGGAACGGTCAGTACGTGCTCTGGCTGGACGTCAGCAACAACCCGCTCACGGTGATCGCGGCCAAGGACGGCTGGGCGTCGGAGACCCGATCGGTCAAGTTCAAGCAGGGTATGGCGACCATGGCCGACTTCTCCCTCAAACCCGACCGCACCTGCACCTGATCTGACGTTCCGTGGGGGGGGGGGGGGGCGGCCCCCCCCCCCCCCCCCAACGCCCCCCCCCGCGCCGCCCCCC
>NZ_JBFBCG010000105.1:0-19496 GCF_040683105.1 Streptomyces sp. NPDC051020
CCGGCGTAGCGGCGTCGGCGCACGGCGTCGGCGGCCGCGCCCAGCGCGTGCAGGGGCGCCGACCGGTAGAGGTCGAGGGCCTCCTCCGGAGTGATCCGGCCGCCTTCGGCGGCTCGGTCGAGGATGGGCTGGAGGTCGGCCTTCTCGGTCACCGGGCTGTCACCTTTCGGCGGTTTTTCAACGGATCCATGGACCGGTTCAGCCTACGCCAGCACCTCCCGGGGTCAGTTGCCGGACCGGGCGAGTGTGCCGTACGGAAGCCCCGCACCCCGCTCCCCGGACCGGAAGCGGAGTGTGCCGTCCCCGGCGAGGGTGAAGGTGACGTCGGTCGTGGTCTGCGTGCAGAGCCCGGCGGTTCCGGGCCGGTCCGGGTCGGCGCGCTCCCGGAGCGTCAGTTCCTCGGCGGTGCCGGAGGAGAGCTTCGCGATGCTGTTGCAGCTGACGGTCACTCCGAGGGTGGAGAAGGTGGTGTTCATACGGACGACATCCGTGCCCTTCTTCCCCTCGGTGAACACCGCGGTGAGGGTGCCGTGCGGCTGCCCGGTCGTCTTCTCGGTGAGCGGCCCCTTCCAGGTACCGACGAACGTCTTGGGCAGCGCGGTGACCTGGCCCGTACCTTCGTGTCCCCCGTCCGCCGGGTTCGGCGACGCGTCGGAGGACGTAGCAGGGGGCTGGGCGACCCCGCCGTGCTCGGCGTCGCTGCCACCGCTGCCCGGCAGCAGGTCGAGGAGGAGGGCGCTGCCGACGGTCACGGCGGCGAGCGCGCCCGCCACGGCGAGGGCGACGGTGCAGCTGAGCCTGCGGCCGCGGCTGCGGCCGGTGGGGCCGGGTTCGGAGCCGGCGCCGACGGTGACGGAGAACCGGGAATCGGGGGTACGGGGGCCGGGGAGCCCGCCCGGGTCGTGGTCCCCGGCCTCGGACGGCGGGAACGTCCGGGGCGGGCGGGGCGGCTCGATCGGCGGCCCGAACACTCCGCGCGCGCCGTTGCTGTCGGCGGAGCCGTAGGCGGTGAGGGAGGCGTTGCTGAACGGCACCGGTCCCGACTGCACGGGCCCGTCCTGCGGCTCCAGGTCCAGCAGCGCCACTGCCGAGCGGCTGACCTCGCGCACCAGCGGTCCGGGCAGCCAGCCCGCCGCCACCGCCGCCGCCGCCCCGTCGGGTGCCAGCCGTCGGGCGAGCTCCGTCGGGGTGGGCCGGCGCGCCGGGTCCTTCGCCAGGCACGTGGCGATCACGTCCCGCAGTTCGCCCTCGATCTCACCCAGCTCCGGCTCCTCGTGCACCACCTTGTAGAGGAGTACCGCCGAGGAGTCGCCGAGGAAGGGGGCGTCGCCCGTCGCCGCGTACGCGAGCACCGCGCCGAGCGAGAAGACATCGGCGGCGCCCGAGATCTCCAGACCCCGGATCTGCTCCGGTGCCATGTAGCCGGGCGAGCCGACCGAGACCCCGGTGGAGGTGAGCGAGGCGGTGGCGTCGATCGCCCGGGCGATGCCGAAGTCGATGAGGCGGGGGCCGTCGAGGGCGAGCAGGACGTTGGAGGGCTTCACGTCGCGGTGGATGAGCCCCTGCCCGTGCACGACGGCCAGGGCCTCCGCGAGTCCGGCGCCCAGGGTCCGTACCGCCTGCTCGGGCAGTGGCCCGTGCTCGGTGACCGCGGCCGACAGCGGGGGCCCGGCGACATAGCCGGTGGCGACCCACGGCACGGGTGCGTCCGGATCGGCGTCCAGGACGGGCGCCGTCCACTGGGCACCGATCCGCCGCGCCGCGTCGACCTCGCGCCGGAACCGGGCACGGAACTGTTCGTCGAGCGCGAAGTGCGGATGGACGACCTTGACCGCGACGGTGCGTCCGCCCGCACTGCGTCCCAGATACACCCGGCCCATGCCGCCCGCACCGAGTCTGCCGAGCAACCGGTAGGCACCGATGGTGAGCGGTTCGCCGGCTTCCAGCGGCTGCATACGGACTCCCCCTGTGGACCGGCCGGACCTCCGACCGAAGCCTAGGGGGCGGAGGTCCCGCGATCACAGAGAAGCCATCTGCCGATTTCACCCCTATGGGAACGAACCGCGGTTTTCGACACGGTAAAAGGCGCGAATCAGTCGTTCACCCGATCGAATCCGGGACGCAACCGGGACTCATCCCGTACGCCGTCCGCTATTCGGGATAGGACGTGCGAGCTGTCCGGCCGCGGCATTCGTGGCATTCGCTGGAAAGGAATCCAAGGGGCAGTGCGATAAACAGCACGGGAGGGAACGGGGAAGCCAGAAGAAGGTTCACTATTCACCTGTCGTCCGGACCCATTCCCCCGCGCAGTGGCCGGTGCCGGATCAGTGGCCGAGCAGCTCGACGTTCACGTCCACCGGGAAACCGGTCGTCGCCCCGACCCGGCGGGCGAACTCATGTACGCCCGACAGCTGGTCCGGACCGAAGCGGAAGTCCAGCGTCGTGAAGTACCGCTCCAGCAGCTCTGCGTCGAAGACCTCCCACCGCGCTGCCGTCTCGGCGACCTTGGTGACCTCTTCCAGCGACAGGTCCCGCGAGGCGAGGAACGCCCGGTGCACCTCCCCCACCATGGCCGGGTGCGCGGCCAGATAGTCCTTGCGCGCCGCCCAGACCGCGAAGACGAACGGCAGCCCCGTCCACTCCTTCCACATCTGCCCCAGGTCATGGACCTGCAGACCGAGGCGCGGCGCGTCGTGCAGCGAGGCGCGCAGCGCGGCGTCGCCGATCAGCACGGCGGCGTCCGCCTCCTGCATCATCAGGCCGAGGTCGGGCGGGCAGGTGTAGTAGTCGGGCGTCACCTCGTACCGCTCGGCGAGCAGCAGCTGAGCGAGGCGTACGGAGGTGCGCGAGGTCGAACCGAGTGCCACCCGGGCCCCGTCGAGCTGTTCCAGGGGCAGCTGCGACACGATCACGCACGACATGACGGGCCCGTCGCAGCCGACCGCGATATCGGGGAAGGCGACGAGCTGATCGGCGTTGCGCAGGTACTCGACGAGGGTGACGGGGCCGATGTCGAGGTCACCGCGTACCAGCTGCTCGCTGAGCTTCTCCGGGGTGTCCTTCGACAGCTCCAGGTCGAGCAGGGTTCCGGTCCGCGCCAGGCCCCAGTAGAGGGGGAGGCAGTTCAGGAACTGGATGTGGCCGACGCGCGGCCTGCTGCGACGGTCGTCGCCTGCTGCGGGGGAGACGGTTGAATTGTCCACGTCGCGAGGCTAGACCCGTGCGGGCATCCCGCCACCACCGGGGCGCGGAGGGGCCCGCCCGGTTCCGCCCCTCCGTGCCTGCCGGTCCCACGCCCCGGCGTGTCTCCGCGGCCACCTCCGCGCCACCCGAACGACATCCCCGGGCCCCCTTCTGACCGCTATCTCCGTCGGTCTCTCGACAGGGCAATCAAACATCCGGGTGAAGTGATCTTTCCCTCTACCGTTCCGCACACGCTGCGTGCTAGGCTCGACGCAAGTTGCAGTTTGGTTTCCCTTGCAGTACAGAGCCTGCGGAGCATGTAACCCGCAGGCTTTTGTAGTTTTCAGACTTCTTTGCAGGTTCTGGAGCAGGGCAACCCTTTGGCCCAAGGAGGGCTTATGGCTACCGGAACCGTCAAGTGGTTCAACGCTGAAAAGGGCTTCGGCTTCATCGCCCAGGACGGCGGCGGCCCGGATGTCTTCGTCCACTACTCCGCGATCAACGCGTCCGGGTTCCGCTCCCTCGAGGAGAACCAGGTCGTGAACTTCGACGTCACTCAGGGGCCGAAGGGCCCGCAGGCTGAGAACGTCAGCCCGGCCTAGTTGCCCGGGTCGGCCGATCGCGGCCGGCATGCAGTACCCAAGGAGCCCCGCTCCCCCGCCTCGGCGGAGGAGCGGGGCTCCTGCCTTGTGATGGCCCGCCCGGTGCCGCCGCGGACGGGAGCTTGACCTTGACACCGTGTGAGGGCGTGCACTGGGAGACATCATGTTCACCATCGGAGATTTCGCCAGGTACGGACGGGTGTCGGCCCGGATGCTGCGTCACTATGACGCCATCGGACTGCTGCCTCCCGACCGCACCGACCCCGCGACCGGCTACCGCTTCTACGGTGCCGCTCAGCTCGCCCGCCTCAACCGCATCATCGCTCTCAAGGATCTCGGCTTCACGCTCCAGCAAGTGCAGGCCGTCCTCGACGAACAGGTCGGACCCGAGGAGATCCGCGGAATGCTGCGACTGCGGCAGGCGGAGCTGGAGGCGGCCATGGCCGCAGCGGCGGCGCGGCTTGCGCAGGTCGAGGCGAGGCTCCGGTCGATCGAGAGCGAGGGGCACATGCCCACGGACGACGTTGTGATCAAGAACGTTCCCGCGGTACGGGTGGCGGAGCTGACGGGGACCGCGGCCGGCTACGAGCCGCAGGCCATCACTCCGGTGATCGGACCGCTGTACGACCGGCTGTTCCCGCTGCTGGAGGCGGCCGGAATCAGCCCGACCGGCCCGGGCATCGCGCGCTACGAGGACGCCCCCGCGGGCGACGGCGCGATCACCGTGCACGCGGGGGTGACGGTCTCCGCCCCGGTCGGCCCGGTCGGTGACACCGGAGTCACGGTGGTCGACCTGCCCGCGTTCGAAGCGGCGACCATCGTCCACCGCGGTTCGATGGACGGGGTCCTCGCCACCGAGCAGACGCTGGCCCGCTGGCTGGACACCCATGGGTACCGGTCCCTGGGGTACACCCGGGAGATCAACCTGGAGTGCCCGGAGGACAAGGACAAGTGGGTGACGGAGCTCCAGGAGCCGGTGGCCAGGGCCTGACCACGTCCCGCGGGGCCCGCCGGAGACGGTGGGCCCCGTGCCGCACCACCCGCCGGTGGGGCCTACCGCCTCAGGCCCCCGGCCCCGCCCACAGCCCCTCGTCCGTGAGCCCCAGCAGATCGATGGCGTTGCGGCGCACGATCCGGTCCACCACGTCCGGGTCCAGGTGCCCCATCTGCGCCTCGCCGACCTCGCGCGACTTGGGCCAGGTCGAGTCCGAGTGCGGGTAGTCGGTCTCGTACAGGACGTTTCCGACTCCGATCGCGTCCAGGTTCTTCAGCCCGAACGCGTCATCGAAGAAGCACCCGTACACATGCTCGGCGAAGAGCTCCGACGGCGGCCGGTGCACCTTGTCGGCGACACCGCCCCAGGCCCGGTTCTCCTCCCAGACCACGTCGGCCCGTTCCAGGATGTACGGGATCCAGCCGATCTGGCCCTCCGCGTACATGATCCGGAGGTTCGGGAACCGTTCGAACTTGCCGCTCATCAGCCAGTCGACCATCGAGAAGCAGCAGTTGGCGAAGGTGATGGTGGAACCGACCGCGGGCGGGGCGTCGGCCGAGGTGGACGGCATCTTCGAGGACGAGCCGATGTGCATCGCGATCACGGTGCCCGTCTCGTCGCAGGCCCGCAGGAACGGATCCCACGCGTCCGTATGTATCGACGGGAGTCCCAGATGTGGGGGTATCTCGGAGAACGCGACGGCACGCACCCCGCGCGCGGCGTTCCGCCGGACCTCGTCGGCGGCGAGCTGTGCGTCCCAGAGCGGGACGAGGGTCAGCGGGATCAGCCGGCCCTGCGCGTCGGGGCCGCACCACTCCTCCACCATCCAGTCGTTGTACGCGCGCACGCCGAGCAGTCCGAGTTCACGGTCCTTCGCCTCCGTGAACGTCTGACCGCAGAACCGCGGGAAGGTCGGGAAGCAGAGCGCGGACTGGACGTGGTTGATGTCCATGTCGGCGAGCCGGTCCGGGACCGCGTACGAACCAGGGCGCATCTGCTCGTACGTGATGACTTCGAGCTTGATCTCGTCCCGGTCGTAGCCGACGGAGGTGTCGAGCCGAGTGAGCGGCCGGTGCAGATCCTCGTACACCCACCAGTCGCCGATCGGCCCCTCGTCGCCCTTTGCGCCCATCACCGGCGCGAACCTGCCACCCATGAAGGTCATTTCCTTCAGGGGGGCGCGGACGATGCGCGGGCCGCGGTCGAGGTACTTGGACGGGAGCCGGTCCCGCCAGACATGAGCGGGCTCCACCGTGTGGTCGTCCACCGAGATGATCTTCGGGAAGGTCTCCATGTGCACCACGGTAGCGCTGATCTGACGTACCGTCAGCTCTCTGGGCCGGGCCTCGGTTCCAAATCGTTGTCGAGGGCTTGTGCAGAGCGTCACCCACTGCTGACGTGTCCGCCCATGACAAGGCAGACTGTTGACCGCGATACCAGCGGTAGGCCGTCATCCGGATCTACTCGGACCACATCGGTGCAACGGCGGCCATTCCGGGCAGAGACACCAGCGAGACCATCGGAATCGGCAGCACCAGCGGGATCAGCGCGACCGGCAGGACTGGCGGGGCGAGCAGGACAGGGGGCATCAATGGACCGTGACCACGGGCCACGTGTGCGCGTTCCGGAGCAGCGCGCTGCTCAACAACCGACGACCGGGACCGGCCTGCGGTTCGCCGTGCTCGGACCCGTACGCGCCTGGCGCGACGACGAACTACTGGCGTCCGGCTCGCCGCAGCAGCGGGCCCTGCTGGTCGCGCTGCTGCTGCGCGACGGGCGCACGGCCACCGCCGCCGAACTCATCGACGCCATCTGGGGCGACGACCCCCCGTCCCAGGCGCTCGCCGCCGTACGGACGTACGCGTCCCGGCTGCGCAAGATCCTCAACCCGTCCACGCTGATCAGCGACGCCGGCGGGTACGCGATCCGTACCAGCCCCGACGCACTCGACCTCACGGTGGCCCAGGAGTTGGCCGCCGACGCGGAGAAGGCGCGGGCGGGCGGGGACAGGTACCGGGCCCGCACCCTGCTCAACGAGGCGCTGGCGCTGTGGGACGGCGAAACGCTGGCCTCCGTCCCGGGCCCCTACGCCGAGAACCAGCGCACCAGACTCGCCGAGTGGCGGCTCCAACTCACCGAGACCCGGCTCGACCTGGATCTGGAGGTCGGCTGCCACGCGGAAGCGGTCTCCGAACTCACCGCACTCACCGCGGCACACCCGCTGCGGGAGCGGCTGCGCGAACTGCTGATGATCGCCCTGTACCGGAGCGGCCGTCAGGCGGAAGCGCTCGCGGTGTACGCCGACACGCGCCGGCTGCTCGCCGACGAGCTGGGCGTCGACCCCCGCCCCGAGCTCTCGCAGCTCCAGCAGCGGATCCTGCAGGCCGACGAGGACCTGGCCCACCCGGCCGACGAGGCGACCCCCGCGCCCGCCGCCGTCCGCCCGGCCCAACTCCCGGCGACCGTGCCGGACTTCACCGGCCGCGCCTCCTTCGTACGCGAACTGGGTGACCGGCTGGCGACGGCGGAGGGTTCGGTCATGGCCGTGTCGGCGCTCGCGGGCATCGGCGGCGTCGGCAAGACGACGCTCGCCGTGCACGTCGCCCACCAGGCGCGCCCGCACTTCCCGGACGGCCAGCTCTACGTCGACCTGCAGGGCGCCGGCGCACGGGCGGCGGAGCCGGAGACGGTACTCGGCGCGTTCCTGCGCGCCCTCGGCACCGCCGACTCGGCGATCCCCGACTCGTTGGACGAACGGGCGGCGCTGTACCGGTCCACGCTCGACGGCCGCCGCATCCTGGTCCTCCTGGACAACGCGCACGACGCGGCGCAGATCCGCCCCCTGCTGCCCGGCACGGTCGGCTGCGCGGCCCTGGTGACCAGCCGCGTCCGCATGGTCGACCTCGCGGGCGCGCACCTGGTGGACCTGGACGTGATGTCCCCCGAGGAGGCACTCCAGCTCTTCACCCGGATCGTCGGCGAGGAACGGGTCGGCTCGGAGCGCGAGGCGGCCCTGGACGTGGTGGCCGCGTGCGGCTTCCTCCCCCTGGCGATCCGCATCGCCGCCTCCCGCCTGGCTGCCCGCCGCACCTGGACGGTCTCGGTCCTCGCGGCCAAACTCGCGGACGAGCGGCGCCGCCTGGACGAGCTCCAGGCGGGCGACCTGGCGGTGAAGGCCACCTTCGAACTCGGCTACGGCCAGCTGGAACCGGCCCAGGCCCGCGCGTTCCGCCTGCTGGGCCTGGCGGACGGCCCGGACATCTCCCTGGCGGCAGCGGCGGCGCTGCTGAACCTGGAGGTGCATGCGGCGGAGGACCTGCTGGAGTCCCTGGTCGACACGTCACTGCTGGAGTCGGCGGCGCCGGGGAGGTACCGGTACCACGACTTGGTGCGGCTCTACGCGCGTGCGTGCGCGGAGCGCGATGAACAGCCGCCGGAGGAGCGGGAGTTGGCACTGTCGCGACTGCTGGACTTCTACCTGGCCACGGCGGCGGGGGTGTATGCGCTGGAGCGGCCGGGGGAGCGCGTACTCGACCATTTCTCGCGTACCGAGTACCCCGGCCTGACCTTCCACGTCCGCGAATCCGCCTTGGACTGGCTCTTCGCGGAATCGAGCGGGCTTCTCGCGTGTGCACGCCAATCCGCAGGGATCGGCATGGCTCGCCGCGCCTCCGACCTCCTCATGGCAGTGGTGGATCTAGGTGAATCAGGAGCAAATTCACACCAGTTCGCCACAGCGGCGACAGCAGTGAGCGAGGCGGCCATGGCCGCCGGTGATGCCCAGGCGGAGGCACGCGCCCGCACGATGCTCACCCATGTGCACAGCGTCTCGGGACGGTTTGCCGACGCCGAGGCAGAAGCCCGGCGCGCTCTTGAACTGGGCCGACTTGCAGATGATCCGGTCTCCTTGGGCCAGGCCCCTAATCAGAGGGGAATCATCGCCCTCTACGAGAACCGGCACGCCGACGCCGAGCGCCACCTCACCGAGGCGCTGGCCGCCTTCCGCGCCGATGGCAACCGGCCGGGCGAGGCATCAGCGCTCTGCAACCTGTCCCGCGTCCACCTCGCCACAGGGAGGACGGCCAGCGCCGTAGATCTCGCGCAGCAAGGCGTGAGTATCTACGAGGCGGACACTTCTGGCTTGGCGCTGCGCCTGGCCAACGGGAAGTACGCCCTGGGCCTTGCTCTCAGCGGTTCCGGCCAGACCGGCCAAGCACAGGACGTGCTGACCGAGGCCATGTCCATATTCCGTGACAGCCGGCAGCAGTTGTGGCACGGTATGACGCTGTTCCGGCTGGCCCAGGTCCAGCTCGCCACCAGCCGGCCTGCCCACGCAGCATCGCATGCGGAACAAGCGTTGGCGGTCCTGCGGGGCATCGGGGGCGATTGGCGCCGTGCCAACGTCCTCACCACACTGGGACGCGGGCTCGCAGGCATAGGCCAGACCGACCGCGCCCAGGTCTGCTGGAACGAGGCCCTTTCGATCTTCGAGGAACTGGGCTCCCCAGAAGCCGATTCGGTACGGAATCTGGTGCATCCGGCTTCGGTTGCCCAGACATCCTGACCGACGTTCATCAATCGTTTATCGCCACACGGCACTCTCTTACTCATCGATCCGTCGCGTCGGGGGGCAGACGGATTGTCGAGTGGCCTCACCGCTAGGGTGAACGGCCCTGGAATGCCCGTCCGGCGGTCCTCGGGGGAACCGCCGGGCGGGCTCATCCATCCGTAGCCGTAACTTTTCAGGAGTTGAATCTCATGGCCGACAAGAGCGACATCCTCAAGCCGACGGACGCCCACGCCACCGGCGAGGAGATCACCACCCAGGACGCGCACGCCACCAGCGAGCCGCTCAAGCCGACGGACGCGCACGCCACCGGCGAGGAGATCACCACTTTGGACGCGCACGCCACCAGCGAGCCGGCCAACTAGACCTCACCCTCACGGGGAGCGGCCGCGGCGGCGCGGAGGGGGAGCCGTCGCGGCCGCTGCATGTCTACACGCCGGTTGACATAATCGCGCCAACGTTCAACCGCTTCGCGCCAACGGGGTTCCGCCATAGCCCCTCCCCGTTTCACTAGCGTCACTTCACGTCCGGAAGCTCGCTCCACACACAGGAGTTGGAATGACCCGCACGAAGAAGACGCTCGTCGCCGCCGCCTTCGCCGTGGCCCTCGGCCTCGGTGCGGCCACACCGGCGCTGGCTGACAGCCACATGACCGGCGACACCCCCGTCACCACACAGAACACCCACGCCACCGTGGTGACCCCGCAGGACACCCACGCCACCTGAGCCACACCCACACACGAGAGTGGCCTGAGCCAACAGCTCGGGCCACTTCCGCGTCCGGCGGCCTACAGCCCCCGCACCTGCACCCCCGCCCCGCACAGCTTCCCCATGTCGTCCTCGTCCGAGGTGAAGACCACCGCCCGGCCCGACTGACGCCCCGCGATCGCCGCGAGCGCCGCATCGATGGCGTACTTGTGGCCCTGTAGTCCCGTCTCCCCCAGCAGCCTGATCGCCGCGTCGGCGACGTCCTTGGTCACAGGCTCGACGACGATGCCGGACATCGCCCAGTTCCAGACGGGCCGCCGGATCTTGCTGTGGTACGCCTCGATCAAGGTCATCGAACTGGTCACCACGCGGATGCCCGTACGGTGAGCATCCTTGAGACGAGCCTTCATCCCCGGATCTCCGAGCGCCGCCCGGGAAAGGGCCTCGCAGTCCAGCACGTACGAGATATCTGGCATCAGGCCGCACTCCGATGCGACTCCGTGCCCGCATCCTGCTCATCGAACCACTGCTCGATCTCGCGCCGCTCCGCCTCGGCAGCCGCCAGGTCCGCATCGGCCACCGGGCCGTACTCGCCTTCCAGCCGCTGCACCAGCTCCCCCAGCCGGTCATGCTCGCGCTGGCGCTCGATGGCCCTTGTGACGTACGCGCTGAAGGCGCCCGGACCGACCTCGCTGCGGATCTCCTCCGCGAGCTCCTCCGGCAGGGTGACCGTGTACTTCTTGGTTGCCATACCCATCACCATACTGCCGCGATCGGTGCCCGCATCACCCGATTCACCCCATCCGGTGAAGCACATGCGCCGCCGCACGCCTCTCCCGTACCGTGGCGGTGAACCGCGCGAAGGGACCGGAATGACCGCACAGCACATCGACCCCGCGGGGCCCCTCATCCCCCGCCCGCAGCGGACCCCTGCGGCGCTCCGAATCGCCGTCGCACAGCTGGCTCCGCACCGGCTGGGAGAGATGGAGCAGCAGAAGGACGCGGCCATCGTCCTGGCTGCGGAAACCGGCAGCCTGGGGCCGATCATGCAGTTCCTGGAGTCGTGGGCAGTCGCCGTGGAGATCGCCCGGCTGCCTGTTGCCGCCACCCGCCTGCACTCTGCCGAGTACGCGGTGCAGAACCTCAACAGGGATGACCCTGCCTGGCGGGCAGCCATGGACGAGATCCGTAACCTCCACACGTCCGCACGGGAATCTCTCGCCGGTGAGTGAGTGGCGTTGGGAGTACGACCCGGACGAGACCCACGTCATCGGAGGCGCCACTCCGCCCTCGCCCGTCTTTGTCGCCGAGGTCGGGAAGCGCGCGGATGAGCTCGTAAGGGCCGCATCCGCCCTGCATCTCGACGGGACATCGTTCCAGGGGGCTGGTGACGGCGTGCAGACCGCGTTCGTGCCGGGCGGGATGTTCCTCTACCTCACCATCATCCGGCACCAGTGCGTCTACGTGCTCCAGGTGACGCCTTGGCCTTCGGACTGAGCGGCTCCTGTCCCCGCCCCCGCAGCTCCCCCTTCACCACCTTCCCGCTCGCGTTCCGCGGCAACTCCCCCACGAACTCCACCGCCCTCGGCACCTTGTAGTTCGCCATCTTGCGCCTCGACCAGGCGATCAGGTCGTCCGCCGTGAGCGTCGCGCCCGCCCGGCGGACCGCGTACGCCTTGCCGACCTCGCCCAGTCTCGGGTCCGGGATGCCGATCACCGCCACGTCCGCCACGTCCGGGTGCAGGCCCAGGAGTTGTTCGATCTCGGCGGGGTACGCGTTGAAGCCGCCGACGATGAACATGTCCTTGATCCGGTCGGTGATGCGCAGGTTGCCGTCCTTGTCGAGGACGCCCACGTCGCCCGTGTGGAGCCAGCCGTCCGAGCTGATCGTGGCGGCCGTGGTGTCCTGGTCCTCGAAGTAGCCCTGCATCACGTGGAAGCCGCGGACCAGGACCTCACCGGGTGCGCCGGGGTCGGCCAGCACGCGTACCTCCGTGTCGGGAATCGCACGGCCGGAGGTGGACGCGATCGTCTCCGCCGGGTCGCCCCTTCGGCACATCGTGACGATGCCGCTCGCCTCGGAGAGGCCGTATGCCGTGAGGACCGTCGCGATGCCCAGCTCCGTGCGCAGGCGTTCCACCAGCCGCAGCGGGACCACTGCCGCGCCTGTGACGACCAGGCGCAGGGCGGAGAGGTCGTGCGTCGCCCGCGCCGGGTGGTCCAACAGCGACTGGTGGAGGGTGGGCGGGCCGGGGAGGACCGAGATGCGTTCGGCGGCGATGTTCGCGAGGACCGTGTCCACGTTGAACACCGGCTGCGGGATCATCGTCGCGCCCCGCATCAGACACGCGATGATGCCCGCCTTGTAGCCGAAGGTGTGGAAGAACGGGTTCACGATCAGATAGCGGTCGCCCTCGCGCAGGCCGGCCAGCTCGCTCCAGATCGCGTAGCAGCGCAGGGTCTGGGCGTGGGTGATGACGGCGCCCTTGGGGCGGCCCGTGGTGCCCGAGGTGTAGATGATGTCGGAGGGGGCCGAGGAGGTGATCGCGTCGGCCCGTTCCCGTACCGCCGCGGGTGATATCCGCTCCCCCGTCGCCAGGAAGTCCTTCCAGGTGACGTAGGACTCGGGTGCCGTGTCCGCGAGCACCACCACCCGGTCCAGGTGCGGGAGTTCCGCCGCCGCGCGGCGCAGTGATGCCACGTACGACGCGCCCAGGAACGTGCCGGTGATGAAGAGCAGCTTCGCCCTGCTGCGTTCCAGGATGTACGCCGCCTCCGCGCCCTTGAAGCGCGTGTTGAGGGGGACCAGGACCGCGCCCGCCGTGACCGCCCCGAGCGCGGAGACGATCCAGTCCAGGGTGTTCGGCGCCCAGACGGCGACCCGGTCCCCCGGCTCCACGCCCGAGGCCATGCACGCGGCGGCGGCGCGTTCGACGCGGTCGCCGAGTTCGGCGTACGAGATGCGGGTGCGGCCCTCGACGACCGCCTCCCGGTCCCCGTACCGCTGCGCTGCCGTCCGCACCAGCCTCGGGATGCTGCCCCACTCCTCGTCGCCGCGCATCGCATGCCCTCCCACCGAACCGCAACAGCTGACTATCCGTCAGATTAGCTGTAGCCTCTGCCGCTGTCAGCAGTCATGACGATCGCGGAGGTGGCGGGTGGCGACGCTCAAGGACGTGGCAGCGATAGCCGGGATCGGACAGACGGCCTTCGCGAAACAACTCCCGGAATCCGAGAAGACCTTGGCCTGCCGGGCCATCGTCGCGGCACTCGACGACGCGGGCATCGCCGCATCGGAGGTCGACGCGTTCGCCTCGTACACGATGGAGGAGACGGACGAGGTCGAGGTCGCCAAGGCGATCGGGGCCGGTGACGTCACCTTCTTCTCCAAGGTCGGCTACGGGGGCGGTGGTTCGTGCGCGACGATCGCGCATCTCGCCGCCGCCGTCGCCACCGGACAGGCGAGCGTCGGGGTCGCCTGGCGCTCGCGGAAGCGCGGCTCGGGGCCGAGGCCCTGGAAGAACACCACCGCCCAGCTGCCCACCCCCGCCCAGTGGACCCGCCCGTACGGTCTGCTGCGGCCCGCCGACGAGATCGGGATGCTCGCGCGGCGGTACATGCACGAGTACGGAGCCACTCGCGACCATCTCTTCAATGTCGCGCTCGCCTGCCGCAACCGCGCCAACCAGAACCCGGACGCGGTGATGTACGAACGGCCGCTGACCCGCGACATGTATATGACCTCCCGCTGGATCAGTGAGCCGCTCTGTCTCTTCGACAACTGTCTGGAGACGGACGGGGCACTGGCCTGCGTCGTCGTCTCCGCCGAGCGGGCCCGGGACTGCCGCCACAAGCCCGTCTACATCCACTCCGTCGCCCAGGGGCTGCCGGCCCAGCACCACGGGATGGTCAACTACTGGAACGACGACCCGCTCACCGGCCCCGCCTGGACGGCCGCCCGGCAGCTGTGGCAGCACGCCGACTTCGGGCCGGACGATGTCGATGTCGCGCAGATCTATGACGCGTTCACCCCGCTCATCCCGCTCTCCCTGGAGGGTTACGGCTTCTGCGGGCGCGGCGAGGGCGCCGCGTTCACCGAGGGCGGGGCACTGGAGAGCGGCGGCCGGCTGCCGATCAACACCGGGGGCGGCGGGCTCAGCGAGGCGTATGTGCACGGCTTCAACCTCATCAATGAGGGAGTGAAGCAGCTGCGCGGGATCTCCACCGCGCAGGTGCCGGACGCCGCGACCTGCCTGGTCACCGCCGGTGAGGGCGTGCCCACCTCCGCCGTACTGCTGAGGAGCTGAGATCACGAATGGAATCGCTGCTGCTGCCCGTCGCCGACGAGGACGGTGCCCCCTTCTGGGAGTACGCCGCCCGGGGCGAACTCCGCGTCCAGGCGTGCGCCGCCCCCGCGTGCGGCGCCCTCCGTTTCCCGCCGCGGCCCTGCTGCCCGCACTGCCAGTCCTTCGAGAGCGAGTGGCGGCCGATGAGCGGGCGCGGCCGGATCTGGTCGTACGTGCTGCCGCATCCGCCGCTGCTGCCCGCGTACGCCGCGCAGGCCCCGTACAACGCGGTCGTCGTCGAACTCGCCGACGCTCCGCACATCCGGCTGGTCGGCAATGTGGTCAGCGGCCCCGAAGCACCGCTCAACTCGGTCGATCCGGCGCGGCTGCGGATCGGGGCACCGGTGCGGGCGGTCTTCGCGCCCGTGAGCCCGGAGCTGACCGTGGTCCGCTGGCTGCCGGCAGGGTGAGCGGACGACGATGACGCTGCGGACGGAGACCGACAAGGAGACCGGGGTCGCGGTCGTCACCCTCGACCGGCCGGAGAAGCTGAACGCGATCGACCTGGCGACGGCGGACGAACTCGCCGCCGCGTGGCGGGCGTTCCGGTTCGACGACGGGGTGCGGGCCGTTGTCGTCACCGGTGCGGGCGGGCGCGCCTTCTGTACGGGGATCGACCGGGACGTGGAGGTGCCGCAGCCCTCGTCCCCGTACACGATCGACGACCCGCTGCTCGCGATCGGACCGAAGGCGAACGACCTGTGGAAGCCGGTGATCGCCGCCGTGGAGGGGATGGCGTGCGGCGGGGCGTTCTATCTGCTGGGCGAGGCGGAGTTCGTCATCGCGTCGGAGGAAGCGACGTTCTTCGACCCGCATACGACCTACGGCATGGTCAGCGCGTACGAGGCGATTCACATGGCGCAGCGGATGCCGTTCGGGGAGGTCGCCCGGATGTCCCTGATGGGTACGGCCGAACGGGTGACGGCCCGTCGTGCGTACGAGACCGGGCTGGTCAGCGAGGTGACGGCGCCCGGCGGCGCGGTGGCGGCGGCGGTGCGAGCGGCGGCCGTCATCGCGTCGTACCCGACCGGGGCGGTGCAGGGAACGGTGCGGGCGGTGTGGTCCGCCAAGGAAGCGGCGCGCACCCAGGCGCTGGCCCACGCCCCGCACCTGATCGCGCTCGGAAACCTGCCGGTGGAGCGGCAGGACGAGCTGTTCGCGGCGCGGGGACGTGGGCGCGGACGTGGCGAGAGCGGGTTCGGACTGCGGTGAGCGCGGTCAGTAGCTGAGCGTGGCCTCGACCCGGCACTTCTTCACCCGGGACACCTTGCCCGGGGTGTCCATCCGCACGGACAGGGTCCGGCTCGCGCCGCCGTCGACCTCCACGCTCGCCTCGCCGGTGTCGACGGTGTGGCCGGCCGCGTCGAGGAAGGTGACGTCGATGTCGTACGTGTGCGTGTCGTACGCAACGGCCGTGATGCGGACGGTGGAGGCGGTCACGGCGCGCCGCTTGCCCTTGCGGGGCTGCGCGCAGCGGAGGACGGTCACTTGGGGCGCGTCGGTCGCGGTGGCGCTGGGCGTCGCGGTCTCGTAGGTGGAGCCGCCGGACGAGCTGCTCGACGAGTCGTCGTAGTCATCGTCGTCGTAGTCGTTGTGGTGGTAGCTGCCGTTGCTCTTCTTGGAGTTGGAGCAGCCGCCGCCGCTGCTGCTGCTGCTCGAACTGCGGCTCTTGCCGCCTCGGCCCTTGCCGCCGTGGCTCGAGGTCGAGAAGCCGGTGAGTGCGAGCACCACCGCCACCAGGACCGCCGAGAGTTTCAGATGCTGCCGCATCATCGATGCAGCCCCCCTTGTGTTGTTGTCATGTTGCTGTCGAACGACCGCGCGACACCGTAACGCATGGCACACGCACGGGATGGGCCGTCCGGCCGGTGCGTCCCTGTGGCAGGGGTCGGGGGCCCGGCGTAGCGTCGGCGTCGAGAGCGGTGCTGACGCGCGACGCCGGTCCGCACGACCGCAGGAGGCCGATGATGATCCGCTACATCCTCGGCTCGACCGTCGCTCTCGCAGGAGCGGCGGCCGCCGTGCTGAGCCCCTTCCGTGACTGGTACGACGGCCGCCTCGGGCGGCAGTACCGGATCGCGGACCTCTTCAACGGCATCAGCGGGGCGCGGCCGGGACTCTGGGGGTCGATCTGGCTGCCGCTTCTCTTCGCCGCAGCCGTGACGGTGGTGGGTGTGTGGCTGCGGTCTCGGCTGCTGGTCGCGTGCGCGGGGGTCGTCGTCCTCGGCTTCACCGTGCTGTGGATGGTGCGGCAGGGGCAGGCGACCGGGAGCCTGACGGTGGCGGCGAACGGGTCCGGGCTGCAGGTGGGGGTGGCGACCGCCGCGGTGGGCGGGGCACTGATGCTGCTGGGGGCTGCGGTGATGCCGGGGCGGTGGGCCGGCCACGGGCGTCTGGAGCGCGTGGACCGGAAGCGGCCCTATGCGGCGCCGGGGTCGGACGATCCGGACACCTGGCCGCCGACGCAGGAGCCGGGGCCATCGGTGCAGACAAGTCCCCTGCCGGAGCCGGAGGCGGACCCGTACACGGGCCCCGAGCCCCCGGACCCGCGCCGCCCGCCGGACCCCTGACGCGCCGGACGAACCCGGCGCCCTCCGCAGCTTGCCCCACCGTGGCGCACGGTTCCGTCCTCACACGGACGGGTCTGGGTGTGCCGGAACGGCCTGTGCGTGCCGGACGAGCGGGGAAAATGGAGCCCGTCCGGCGATCGAGGACAAAGCGGCTGCCGGGCGAGCCCGGTGAACGCCTACGCCCGCGCCCGGTTCCCCGTGCCCGTCCCCTTCAGCGCGTCCAGCGCGTACACGCAGCGATCCTTGCTGCACGCGTACACCACGCCCCCCTTCGCCACCGGCGACCCCGTGATCTCGCCGCCCGTCGCAAGCTTCCAGCGCAGCTGGCCGCCCGCCGCGTCCAGCGTGTACAGCACGTGGTCGGCGGAACCGAAGTGGAGGCGGCCGTCCGCGACGACCGGTGCGCCGACGACCTCGCCGCCCGCGGCGAACCGCCATTTCGGGGTACCCGTCACCGCGTCCAGCGTGTACAGCGCGCTGCCGCTGCCGACGTGGACATTGCCCGCCGTGACCAGTACCGGTTCGATCGACTGGCGCGCCTCCGTCGCGATGCGCCACCGGTCCTTGCCGGTCGTCGCGTCGAGTGCGTACACCGTGCCGAGGTAGTCGGCCAGGTACACCCCGCCACCGGTGACCGCGGGCCCCGGCGCGAACGCGGGCGGGGACAGGAAGACCGCGGGCGACTCGAAGTGCCAGCGCACCAGCCCCGACGCGACGTCCACCGCGAGGACCCGGGTGCCCGCGGCGACGTACACGTAGCCGTCCGTGGCGGCCGTCACCCGTACCGGCACACCCCCGCAGGACGCCGCGTCACCGATCGGGTACGACCAGCGCTCGATGCCCGTACGGGCGTCCACCGCGCGCAGCCGGGCGTCCTGCCACAGGTACACCGTGCCGTCGTGGATCGCGGGCCCGGCCTCGGCCGTCTCGAAGTCGGTCTGTACGCCTCCGGTCTCCCACAGCTTCTCGCCGGTGGACGCTTCCCACGCCTGCACGCCGCCACCGCGCGTGCCGGTGATCACGGTGCCCCGGTCGGCCTTGAGCGAGTACACCCAGGCGTCGGTCTGCAGCCGCCACCGTTCGGCGCCGGTCAGCGCGTCCAGGGCGTACAGCGAAGGGCCGTCGGAGCCGTGGATGCGGCCGCCGTCGAGCGTCATCGACCAGGCGACGTCACGGGTCTTGAACTGGCGCCGCCCGTTGCCGACGTCCAGCGCGTGCACCTCGAACGACGTCACGTACAGCAGGTCCCCGGCGACGACCGGCGTGCCCCACACGTCGTTCGACATCCGGAACCGCCAGGGCCGCCAACGATCCGGCTCCGCGGGCGGCGCCTCGGGGGCGTGCGCCGGAGGGGGCAGCGGGGCGGCGGCCGGGACCGCGCCGTTCAGCCCGGCGGGCGGGCGCACCCACCCGGTCGCGGGACCCGCCTCCGCGCCGGCCATCGCGCGCACGTCCGCGGCGCGCGGCCCGGGTCCGATCGGCACCTTCGCCCCGGGCAGCCGCACCGGACCGCCCCCGTCCGACTCTCCCGCCCGGACAGGTGAGGGGGCGGGGGACGGCGATCTCAGGTCAGCGCCGCTGCGCCACGCCGACTCCCAGTCCGCGCCCCGCGGCGGGTGCTGGGGCGGCGACGGTGCCGGGGCGGGCGCCGGAGCGGGCGCCGCGGCGGGAACCGCCGTGCGCCCCCCGCCGCGGCGCTGCTCGATCATCGCCGTGGCGGACGTCGGCAGCCAGGCCGACGCCGTACCGCTGTCGTCGCTGCCGGAGGCGAAGAGGTGCGGGGCGAGCTGGGCCTGCAGATCCGCCGGGCTGGGCCGCAGCCCGGCGTTCATCTGCATGCAGGACTCGATCAGCGGCCGCAGGTCGTCGGGCAGCCCCTCCACATCGGGGCCCTCCCGCAGCAGCATGAAAACCGTCTCGACCGGGTTCGCCCCGTGGAACGGCGCATGCCCGGTGGCGGCGAAGACGAGCGTCGAGCCGAGCGAGAACACATCGCTCGCGCCCGTGACACTGCGCGAGTCCCTGGCCTGCTCCGGCGACATGTACGCGGGGGTGCCGACCGCCACGTTGGTCATGGTCAGTCGGGTGTTGGAGACTCCGGACGCGATCCCGAAGTCGATCACCCGCGGACCGTCCTCGACCACCAGCACGTTCGACGGCTTGAGGTCGCGGTGGACCAGCCCCGCACCGTGGATGGACTGGAGCGCCTCGGCGATCCCGGCGGCCAGCCAGCGCACCGCCTGGGTCGGCATCGGGCCGCACTCATTCACTATCTCTTCGAGCGAGGGAGCGGGCACGTAAGCGGTGGCGAGCCACGGCACGGCGGCGCGCGGGTCGGCGTCCACCACGGCGGCCGTGTAGAAGCCGCTGATCGCGCGGGCGGCCTCCACCTCACGCGTGAAGCGGACCCGGAAGAGCTGGTCCTCGGCGAGCTCCGTACGTACGGTCTTGATCGCCACCCGTCGGCCGGACGCCGAGCGGGCGAGATAGACCAGCCCCATGCCGCCGGCCCCGAGCCGTCCCAGC
>NZ_JBFBCG010000106.1:0-19289 GCF_040683105.1 Streptomyces sp. NPDC051020
GACGATCCGCAGCTTGTACTCGGCGGTGAAGGTGCGACGCTTCGGCTTCGGCGCCGGATCGGCGCCGGGACCGCTGGTGCTCGTCATACGGGTGGTTCTCCTGCTCGTTCGTCCACCCAGGCTAACTGATAACGCCGAGGCGTCTCACCCAACGATGTCAGAGAGGGCTCTTCACCCGAGGACGGCTTCAACCACGGGCGGAGCTCACCCGCCTCCTCCGGCACCGACTCGTGCACGAAGCGTGCAACCGACGCTGGGCCCGAAGCCGCGTCCCACGCATCGCCGGAAGCGTCGTCCCTCGCGCACTCGCAGGCGTGCAGGACCGGCCTGCAGGAGGAGCCAGACGTGGCGGGAGCCGACCGCACAAGATCGGGAATCACTGTCCGGCTTCCTCATCGCGGAGTCGGGATCCGTCATGTTGGCTTTCTCCGGCTGGATTCGGTGATGCAGAGTGGAGCAGGCGAATCAGGTGAGTGGGCGCGATCAGCGGATTTCACGAGCGACTCACGAGAAGAGGGATGTTTCGGTGATAGACACTTCTGGAAATACCTGCAATCTGAGCTCTCCTGAGGTGTCTCTAGTTTCGAATTCCACGACAAGTTGAGTCTCGCCGTCTCCCTCCTGGACGCGGAGTAGAATCGCTCCTTCTCTGAACAGATTCAACATGACCTTGCCGGATGGCGTGCACCAGCGCACAGTTACCGACTGTCCAACCGCGTCGTACGACAATGTCAAATCTTCACCAGTGACATCGACGAGATTTACGGTCCTCTGAGTCTCACCAGTGATCTCTGGCTCGACTCCCAGTGCGTTGACGATCTCCTGTGGGTCAGGTGTGACGAATTCGGATGGCAAGGAATTTTCTCCTGGACTTCGCGTGCGATTAACTGCTAGAACTGCAAGCGACCGGCGGATCTCTCAACTGCGGAATATTACCGTCGATAGCCTGTATCCGCCGTCGGGCATGATCTGCCAGGTGCTCTCCACGCCGAGCATTCCATGTGGGCCGTATAGTACGGATTTCGTTTTCCCGAAATTCCCCCATTCGTTGGTGAAATGTTCTGAGAATCCATTGCCGGTCGCCTCCTTCAAGTGTTCGGTCACGAATTGACGAGAGGCCGGAGTGTCATGGAACCCTATACTCTTGAGCTGATTGGCATTTTGTATAGCCCTCGGCGTGTTGTGAGGATCTGGCTTCACATCCTTATTGAACAGGTAATCCAACTTTCTCGGGTTGACTTCGGGACAGGGGGAAAGCCCAAAAGGATCTGCCCCTGTGTGAGGATTTGCGACGTAGGCATCCGAGTTGGGTGACGGCGCGATACCTAGAGGGTCGACAGAGACGTATCGGGCGGTTTCCGGATCGTAGTGGCGGTGAAAGTTGTAGTGGAGGCCGGTTTCCGGATCGAAGTACTGGCCGGGGAAGCGAAGCGGTGTGTAGGCGATGCTGGTGGCGGACCAGGTGGTGGTGCCCCACAAGGTGCTGCGGGTATACCAGGCCAGACTGCCCGACTCGTCGATGAGTTCGGTCGGGGTGCCGATGAGATCGGTGACTACGGCGAAGAATCGCTCGTCGACGGTGTCCTGCGGGGTGCTGGCCGAGAGGATACGTTCCGTCTGGGTGAGGGGGCGGAGCCCGTCGTGGTCCCAAGTGAGGGCAACCGAGTTGGCCAGAGCTTCGGCGGAGGATATCTGTTCGCACAGAATGGTTCCGTCCCAGGTAAATGAGACTTCCTCTATCACTGCGTCGCTTTGGGCTTGCAGGCGTTGCTTGGCCATGCGGCGGCCGAGAGGGTCATAGAGATAACGCCAGTGCGCCCCGTCGGGAGTGGTGACCGAAGTGAGCCGGTCCTCGGAGTCCCAGGTGTAGCGCCAGGTTCCCGGTGCGCGGGAGAGACGGGTCTTCTGACGGAGGACGATACGGCCCTGGGCGTCATGCTCGTAGCGGACGCGGCCGGCGCGAGTGAGCCGTGTGCCTGTGTAGGTACGTTCGCCCGTGGCCTCGTGACCGGGGTGACCTACAGGCCACGCTGCCTGTGTCTGGTTGCCCGCCTGGTCATAAGCGTAGGTCTCGGTCCAGCGCGTGCCGTCGACCGCGGTCACCCGGCCGACGGCGTCCAGCTCGAAGTGGCGGGATCCGGAAACGCTGTCGTGAATTCCGATGAGGTTGCCGTCTGCGCGGTAGGTGTAGGCACGGTGCTTCAGGCTCTGCCCCCGGGCCCATACCTGCTCGCTGGTGAGACGGCCCGCCGTGTCGAATTCGTGGGTGAGGCTGATCGACTGCCCGATGTGCCGGGCGCTCTCCTGTCCGGCGGCGTTCCGTGTGAACGCAACGGTTCGGCCGGAACTGCTGAGGCTGCTGCATCGCCCGGCGGCATCGTAGTCCAAGGTGCTTGTCACGCCGGATGGGGTTGTTCGGGAGATCCGTCGCCCCAACGTGTCGTAGCCGTAAGTCAGTGTGCGTCCGTTTACGGTCTCGGACCTGAGCCTCCCGTGCCGGTCGTGCAAGCGCGTGAGGGTCGAGTCAGGGCCGACGGCACAGGCTAGTTGGTCGAAGATGTCGTACTCAAAGGTGGTGACCGCGCCGTCCGCATGCTTGCGCAGCAGTTGTCCGATTTCGTTGCGCTCGTAACGGATGCTCTGGCCGAGCCCATTGGTGCGAGTGGTCAGGCGTCCGGCCTCGTCGTGACCATATGCGAGTGTGCGGCCGTCGAAGTCGGTCTCCGCTGTGAGACGACCGTTGGGATCGTAGGTGTAACTCCATTTCAGGCCGTGCGGGTTGCCTACCTCAGTCAGCCGCAGATTGGTGTCGTGGGTGAACTCGTAGCGAGCCCCGTCCGGGCCCGTACGGGCTGCCAGGAGGTCGAAGTCGGTGTACTCGAAACGGCTGACCGTACCCATGGCATTGGTATGGGACAGGCAATTGCCTTCGCCGTCATGCGTCCAGGATTCCTCGCTGCCGTCCGGCTCGGTACGCCGAGCCAGCCGGCCTTCAACTGTCCATTGGTATCGGCTGGTTGCGTCGAGGGCATCGGTGACAGCAACTGGTCGTCCGAAGGCGTCGCGTTCGTAGCGAGTCGTCGCGCCCAGTGGGTCGGTGATCTGGGTGGGCAGACCGGCTCTGTCGTACCGTGCCTCGGAGCGATGCCCGAGGGCATCCGTCACAGATATGACGTTCCCGGCCTCGTCGTACGAATAGGTCGTTGTCGCGCCGGAGGCGTCAGTTACCGACGTACGGTTGCCTCGCTCGTCGTAGGTCTGTCGGGTGACCATCCCGTCCGCGCCCCTGACGCGCACCGGTAGGCCGAGGGCGTTGTAGTCGGCGGTCAGTTCCCGCCCGTCCGGGCGGACTACCGAGGTAAGGCAACCGTGCTCGTCGTACGTGGAGCGGCTGAGGTGTCCGAGCGGGTCCGTGACGGACAGCAGCCGGTGGAAGTGGTCGTACTCGAAGCGGGTGACGGCCCCCAGCGCGTCGATTTCAGCTACCACTTGGGAGCGGTCGTTGATCACAAACCGCTTGGTGTGGCCGAGGCCGTCAGTTATGGACGTCACGCGCAGGCCGGTGTCGGGGTCGGGGTCATCCCAGGTGAAGTGGGCTTCGAGGTGTCCGTTGGTTCCTGTCTGATACACGCAGCGGTCGTGTTCGTCGTAGACGTACTCGTACCGGCTGCCGTTGGTGTCCGTCCAGGACGTGATGCGGCCCAGTTCGTCGCAGCCGAAGTGCAACGGCCTACCTGAGGAGTTGGTGACAGCGGTGAGGTGGCCGTCGGCGTAGCCGTAACGGAGGATCTCCTGATCGGTGCCGTCCGGCGCGGCGCCCGCCAGGTGCAGGGCGGTGACCCTTCCGTCATTCGTGCTGAGCTTCAGGTGGTAGCCGCTGTGGTGCACGATCGACGTCGGGGCACCCGTGTCGTCGTACTCGAAGGTGATCCAGCGGCCGTTGCGGTCGTCGATCTGAGCCAGGAGTGCCAACTCCCCGCCCGCATGGTCGACGAAATGCCGGACCCTGCCGGTTTCCGGATCGGTGACGGTGTAGCCGTCGTCCACCCGGTCCAGCGGCCAGCGCCGACCATGCGTCGGCATGACAGGAACGCCGGGCGCGGGATGCGGATAGGCGAGCAGACTGCCCTCCTCGCAGCTGAACACCACACCTTCCGTGTCGATCTCAAGGCGCTGGTCGACCGTGCTCGACCAGCCGGATCCGAACCAGCGGCCAGCTCGGTAGGAGGAGTCGAAGACGCGCTCAAAGACAAGGGGCAGCGATCCCGGCAGCACGATGTCCGTCTGAGGGAGCAGCATGCGCCCGGTCGCGACGTCGACCGGGTCTCCCGCGCACTTGACCTCGCTGCACTTCTTGTCGTTGGAGTCGGGGCTCTTCTCGTGGCCGTGCCGGTTCTTGCCCTTCGGGCGTTCGAGGAGATCCTTTATCCCGGCCCGCAGGCCGCCCTTGATCAGACCACCGCCCTTGGTGCCGACCAGCTCGGGTACCAGCCGGCCGATGAATTCGGACGGATCGCCCTTGGCCGCATCCCAGGCGTTCTTGAGCGCCCTATCAGGGTTGGCCGCTGTGGAGACGAGGCCGGCGAGCGTCATGTTGACGCCCTTGTAGTACTCGGCCGGGTGCGTCAGGTTGTAAGGGTCGGTCGGGTCGACCGAGCGGACGAAGTTCACCAGCCCCGCGGTGCCCTTGATGACACCGCCGCCGAAGTGGGCGAGCTCGATACCCTGACCCACGCCGTAGTCGTAGAACTCCTGCTTGGCCCGGTCCAGGCCGGTGGGTTCCTTCGGGGCGTGCGCCATCGCTGCGGTAATCGCGCCCTTGGCCGCTTCGGCGGCCTCGTTGCGTGCTTGCCGCGCGCGCTCCAGCATCTCCTGAGCGTGCTGTCGTTTGGCCACGCTCGGATCGGAGAACGTTCCCGGATGCGGGAGCGGATGGTCGGTGTTGCGGACCGCGTTGTACGCCGCCGCCTTCTCCTTGAACGCGGCAGCAGCGGTTTCGTAGTCCTGCTTGCCCTCCTTGTAGAGAGCGATCGCCTCTCCGGCCTTGGCCTGCGCGCTCGTGACCGTCCCGGCATACGTCTCCAACGCCTTGGCCGCGTCCTCGAACGCATCCGCCGCACGTAACCAGTCGGTCGGCAGCGTCTGGAACTTCTCCCGGAACGCGTCGGCGGCCACGCCCTTCCAATGACCGGAGTCGAGTTTCTTCATCCCGCCGCCGACGAGATCGAACGCCTTCTGGAAGTCCCGGAGGTTCTTCACCGCCGCGGCGATCTTCTCCGGCCTGCCATGGATCAGCTCGTTGGCTTCCTCGGTCTGCCCGAGCTGCTGCTCCCCGACCTCCGCACCGAGCGAGGACGCGGTCTCGTCCCCCCAGTCCTCGACCGCGTCCGCCCACTCGTCGGCGCCGACCTTCTCCAGGCCGGCGCCGACGAAGTCGGTGCCCTTGTCGATCCCCTCGCCGACGATCTCCTTGCCCTTGTCGACCAGCTTGCCGGCACCGTCGTAAAGGTCTCCGCCGAGCTTCCCCCAGTCCACCATCAGCGGCTCTCCCCCCACCGCGGCTGCTCGGCCTGACGAATCGTCTCCTGCGACGGACCAAGCTGCTCCTTCAGGCGTTCATCCGTCGCTGCCCGCACCGTCGGGTCCACCAGCCCAGAGCGTTCCATCGAGTCGAGCGCGGCGTCCTCCACGTCGTAGGCGGTGTCCTGCCAGTTCTGCTTCACCTCGTCGTGGGCCTCGGCCATCGACTCCCAGCTGTAATCCGGGTTGTCGTACGTGGACTGACTTCTGATCGTGTCCCAGCTCATGGCCTTGACTTCTTCCTCGGACAGGTGCGGATTCCCGTTCAGGGAGTTCACGCCGACCTTGAACGAGTCCTTGATGTACTGCTCCTGCTCTGCAAAGGAACCCGCCGACAACCCGACCCCCAGCGCGAAGCCGTTCCCTTTCTGCGTCAGGGCCCGCACACCCCACTCCCAGCGATTGCAGAACGTCTCGAACTCAGACGTCAGCCCGCCGTGTCCCAACTCCAGCCCGGACAAAGCCAGATCCGAGAACCCTCGACCCGTCGACGCCTGCCCGATCATGCCGAGATCCTTCAACTCGGTATGTGCCAGTTCGATCCCCTTCGCGATCAGTGCCAGGGCCTCTGGCGGCACCTGAAGATCAGCGTTCTCCCCGCTCATTGCATCCCCCCGAGATCCACAGCAACCGCGTCCGGCACGATGCCGGCCACCGGCGGAAACAACATCCCGTCCGCACTGCCCGCATCCAGCGCCACCCCCGCCGGCACCGACAACATCGGCACCATCACATCCAACAACCGCGCACCCAACACCGCCTGGTACACCCACTCCCGCTCGGCATCCCCCCGAGCTTCTGCAAACCGGGCCAACGCCTCCTCGTCCGAGAACGCACAGATCCAGCGCACCCCGTTCTGCGTCGCCGACCACAGATCCCCGGCCTCATCCAGTGGCACCAGCACCGCCGTACGCCGGAATTCACCCAGCAACACAGCAAACTCACGCTGAGCCGCCGCTGTCCGGTCTCCCTCCAGCGTCACGGAAGGGACCGGCTCCAGGGCCACACCCGGTGTCGACCGCACCTCGGGAGCAGGCCAATCGGCCAAGTCGGCGATCTTCGAACGCCGAGCAGGCGGCTCTGCTATGTCATCCCCGTTATCGAACACCTGCCGAATGCTGTCACGGCACGCTTCCCCGAAGCAACGAGCAAAAATGGCCAGCCAGTCACGGCCCGGACCCGACCCAGCTCCACGCACGCCGAGATGGGCTGGTAAACGCCCCTGAGCAATGCTTCGCTGAGCCCCTCGGCTCGCATTCGCCCCGAAACCAGGCAGAAAACGACGCGCCAGAGCCCCAGGATCACGTCCGGGCTCTTGTGGTCTTCCAGGGTCAGGCCGCTGGGGTCGGGCAGGAAGTTGGGAGACTTCGGCGACGACTTCGTGCAAAGGCCAAAGATGCCCTTCGAGTTCCCCGGCGACGTCTACGACGTCATCACCGGCCAGAACAGCGGCGCAGGACGCCTTCGTCGACAAGTACCTCCGCGTCCGCCCCACCTACCGCCTCTACCAAGCCCACCCGACACAAACGGCCACGAACCCGCTACGCCCACGACACCGCTCAGCAACTGCCCGCCCCGAAGCACATCAAAGGCGCTGGGAACCGAGCTGCCCGCCATGGTCCGAGATACCGAAATCGCCTCGTGATCGCCCCAGTGACCAGAGTCATGCGGCTGGGCCAGAGCCTCAGAGCAAGCGTCATCTGAGCGTCAAGAATCTTCGAACGAGGCCCTGAAATCGCCGTGGCCGTGGTCGTTTCCGCCATGAAGTCGCAGGTCAAGCCACGTCCAGGGGCCGATCTGTCCGCTCGACCCGCTGCACAGCCGGAAACGGGTCGAGCGGCTCACCCACCCACAAAGCCGCAGGTCAAACACCCTTTCCTGCCGGCTCAAGGATCGCCACGCACTCCACGTGCGAGGTCATCGGGAACAGGTGGATGGCCGTCATCCACCTGCATCGAAGGCTGGACCGAACGACTTCGTCAGCGGAGCGCGGGGATGATGTCGGTGCCGTAGGCGTCGATGGTGGCCTCGCGGTTGTCGTGCATGCTGTAGACGGCGAGCTGGTCGACGCCGAGGTCCCTGAGGTGGCGGAGCTTCGCGATGTGGGCCTCGGCGGGGCCGAGGAGGCAGAAGCGGTCGACGATCTCGTCGGGGACGAACGCGGTGTCGGGGTTGTCGGCGCGGCCATGGTGGGAGTAGTCGTAGCCGTGCCGGTCCTTGATGTAGGCGGTGAGTTCCTCGGGGACCATCGAGGAGTGTTCGCCGTACTTGGCGACCAGGTCGGCGACGTGGTTGCCGACCATGCCGCCGAACCAGCGGCACTGGTCGCGGGCGTGGGCCAGCGCCTCCGGGGAGTCGTCCGCCGTGACGTAGGCCGGGGCGGCGACGCAGATCGTCAGGGCGTCGGGGTCGCGGCTGGCGTCGGTGGCCGCCTGCCGGACGGCCTTGACCATCCACTCAGTGAGGAAGGGGTCGGCGAGCTGGAGGATGAAGCCGTCGGCCTTGTGCCCGGCCAGGGCGAGTGCCTTGGGGCCGTAGGCGGCCATCCACACCGGCAGCTTGCCGTTCTTGATCCAGGGGATGCGGATCGCGTTGCCGTCGACCTCGGCCTCGCGGCCCTCGGCCAGGTCGCGGATGACGTCGATGGCCTCGCCGAGCCGGGCGAGGGTGTTGGGCTTGCGGCCAGCTACGCGCATGGCGGAGTCGCCGCGGCCGATGCCGCAGACGGTCCGGTTGCCGTACATGTCGTTGAGGGTGGCGAAGGTGGAGGCGGTCACCTCCCACGTACGGGTGCCCGGGTTGGTCACCATCGGGCCCACGTGGAGCTTGGTGGTGTTGGCGAGGATCTGGCTGTAGATGACGAAGGGTTCCTGCCACAGCACGGCGGAGTCGAAGGTCCAGCCGTAGCGGAAGCCGTTGCGCTCGGCCCGGCGCATCAGGCCCACGACCTGCGAGGCGGGCGGGTCGGTCTGCAGGACGAGTCCGAAGTCCACGCGGGACCTCCAAGTTCGAGTCGGTGCGATGAGATTCCGGGCTGCTCAGCCCAGGTACTGACAAAGGCCGCGCGGCACGAACCCGCCGTGCCCCGCATGGCCGACGTACTTCCGCTGGTCGACGACGACCTCACCCCGCGAGAGGACGGTCTCGACCTGACCGGTCACCGTCTTCCCCTCGTACGCCGAGTAGTCGACGTTCATGTGGTGAGTCTCGGCCGACAGCACCTGGGTGGCGTGCGGGTCGTAGATGACGACATCCGCGTCCGCACCAGGGGCGATCGTGCCCTTCTGCGGGTAGATGCCGAACATCCTCGCCGGCGTCGCGCAGGCGATCTCGATCCAGCGGCGGCGCGAGATGTGCCCGTCCACCACCGCCTGGTGGAGGAGGTCCATGCGGTTCTCCACACCCGGCAGGCCGTTGGGGATCTTCGAAAAGTCCCCGCGTCCCAGCTCCTTCTGGCCCACGAAGCAGAACGGGCAGTGGTCGGTGGAGACCACCTGGAGGTCGTTCGTCCGCAGGCCCCGCCAGAGCGCCGCCTGGTGCTCCTTCGGCCTGAGGGGCGTGCTGCACACGTACTTGGCGCCCTCGAAGTCCGGTTCCGCGAGGTTGTCCGTGGACAGGAAGAGGTACTGCGGGCAGGTCTCGCCGAAGACCGGCAGGCCCTTGTCACGGGCAGCGGCCAGCTCGGCCACCGCCTCCTGCGCCGACACGTGGACCACGTACAACGGGGAGCCGGCGACTCGGGCCAGCTGGATCGCCCGGTGGGTCGCCTCCGCCTCCAGGAGCGCCTTGCGGACCTCTCCGTGGTACCGGGGGTCGGTCTCGCCCCGGACCAGGGCCTGCTCCACCAGCACGTCGATCGCGATGCCGTTCTCCGCGTGCATCATGATCAGCCCACCGGTATCGCCGGCAACCTGCATCGCCCGCAGAATCTGGCCGTCATCCGAATAGAAGACCCCCGGATACGCCATAAACAATTTGAACGAGGAAACGCCATGCTCGATGAGCTTCGGCATCTCCCGCAGCGTCGCCTCGTTCACGTCCGACATGATCATGTGGAACGCGTAGTCGATCGCGCAGTTCCCGTCCGCCTTCTCCATCCAGGCGTTCAGGCCAGCCTGCAGCGACTCGCCTTTCGCCTGCACCGCGAAGTCGACGATCGTCGTCGTCCCGCCCCACGCCGCCGCCCGCGTCCCCGTCTCGAACGTGTCCGACGCGAACGTGCCGCCGAACGGCAGTTCCATGTGCGTGTGCGCGTCGACCCCACCCGGGATCACATACTTCTGCGACGCGTCGATCACCCGGTCCGCCGTCCACTCCTGCGTCCCCGGCGCCGCCAACGCCACCACCCGGCCATGCTCGATCAGCACATCCGCGTGCACCTCGTCCGCAGCCGTGATCACAAGACCACCGGTAATCAGAGTCCGAGTCATTCCCCAGCCATCCCTTCAACCCGCCGACCACGCCACCACCGACACGGGCCGGGGCAACACCCCGGGCCGCCGGCCCCCTCACGCCGCCACCTCGCACGGCACACGGCCTACTCCGCTAGAAAACCCCTGGTCACGCCACATCGGAGAGGATCATGTGGAAGGCGTAGTCGATGGCGCAGTTGCCGTCGGCCTTCGCATACCAGGCGTCGAGTCCTTCGCGGACCGCGCACCCCACGGTCTGGATGGCGAAGTCGACGATCGTGGTGGTGCCGCCCCAGGCGGCAGCCCTGGTCCCGGTCTCGAAGGTGTCGGCGGCGTAGGTGCCGCCGAATGGCATCTCCATGTGCGTGTGCGCGTCGACACCGCCCGGGATGACGTACTTGCCGGTGGCGTCGATGGTCCGGTCGGCGGTCCAGCTCGTGGCCGCGTCGGTGCCGTGCGCGGCGAGCGCGGCGATGCGGCCGCCCTCGATGAGTACGTCGGCGTGGAGTTCGTCGGACGCGGTGACGACGAGGCCGCCGTGGATGACGGTGCGGCTCATGTACCCCTCCTCACTCTGGCGGAATGGGTCTACGCACGTAGATATGGTGCGTGGTGAAGAACGTAGAAGTGGGTTACCCACTGTGGCAATACCGCTGCGGCTAACCGCTGAAGACGTTTCCGTTTCCGGGCATGCCGTACACCGTCGGCCCAAAGCCGGTGCCGCCGCACAACCGGACCACCGCAGGAAGGCCCCCGCACTCTGATCTGACATCAGCATGTCCGCCCTGCGTGAGCCGACGCAGGGTCAGCCGCAGCACGCGCGAAGGCGTACGGCAGGATGAGCGATCGCGTCGGACCCCGATTCGCACATCCGCGTGTCCCGACGCGAACCGCACACCCGAGAATCGAACAGGTAACACGGTGACGAAGCATCCCGTCCGACGCCCGGAAACGGCGACGGTTCCCCCCATCAGTCACGTTCCCCGGAGCCTGGGGGCGCAGCGGTGAACCGGGCCCTCACTCTGCACGACTTGATCGTCGCCGGTATTGCGATGGCTGCCGGCATCGCGGCGGGCCTCCTGCTGCGCGTGATTCTGCGATGGCTGGGAGAACGAGCCAGCAGGACGCGATGGAGCGGTGACGACGTCATCGTCGACGCCTTGCGGACCCTGGCCCCCTGGGCTGCGCCGGCCGCCGGCGCGGCGGCGGCAGCCACGGCGCTTCCGCTGACCGCCAGGGTCGGGCACCACGTCAACATGACTCTGACCGCTCTGCTCATCCTGGCCGCGACGCTCACGGCGGCCCGGGTGATCACCAATCTGGTGCGGTCCGTCGCGCAGTCCAGGTCGGGGGTGGCCGGATCGGCCACGATCTTCGTCAACATCACGCGCGTCGTGGTGCTGGCGATGGGCTTCCTCGTCATGCTCCAGACGCTGGGCATCTCCATCGCGCCTCTGCTCACCGCGCTGGGCGTGGGCGGTCTGGCGGTCGCCCTGGCGCTGCAGGACACGCTGGCCAATCTGTTCGCGGGCGTGCACATCCTCGCTTCGAAGACGGTGCAGCCCGGCGACTACATCCGGCTCAGCAGCGGCGAGGAGGGCTATGTCGTCGACATCAACTGGCGGAACACCGTGGTGCGTCAGTTGTCGAACAACCTTGTGATCATCCCGAACGCCCGGCTCGCGAGCACCAACATGACCAACTTCAACCGGCCGGAACAGCAACTTTCGATCATGGTCCAGGTGGGCGTCGGCTACGACAGCGACCTCGAACACGTCGAGCGCGTCACGGCCGAGGTCGTCGAGAACGTGATGACCGACATCACTGGCGCCGTACCCGACCACGAACCGGCCATCCGGTTCCACACGTTCGGGGACTCCAGGATCAACTTCACGGTCATTCTGGGGGTCGGCGAGTTCAGCGACCAATACCGGATCAAGCACGAATTCATCAAGCGCCTGCACGCGCGATTCCGGACCGAGGGCATTGCGGTCCCCGCTCCGACGCGCACCGTGACCGTGCAGCCGGGAACGACGCCGGTCACGATCCCCCACCAGCGCGAGGCGACGCAGTCGATGTCGTAGACCGACCGGCACATGGGGGGTGGGGGAAGGAGCGGGGCTGGGTGCGTGCAGCTGCAAGGCGGAGGAGGGAGGCAACGCGGAGGGGGCCCCTCCCGACCGACCGGCCGGACCCCGCGCCTCCGGGGGGTCCCCTGGAGCCGGGGGCGGCCGAAGTCCGGACCGCCGGCCTTCGCCCCGTCGGCTCATCCCACGGTCCGCAGCGCGGCCGCGAGGATCTTCGCGCCCTCCTCCGCCTCGGCGATGGACAGCGACAGCGGCGGGGCGATCCGGAGCACGCTGGTGTTGTGCGCGCCGCCCTTGCCGATGAGCAGCCCGCCCTCGCGGGCCGCTTCGAGGACAGCGGTTGCCGCCTCCGGGTTGGCCTCGTCGGTGCCGGGTTTCACCAGCTCGATGCCGATCATCAGGCCCCGGCCGCGCACCTCCCGCACGCACTCCGAGCCCGCGCCGATCGCCCGCAGCCGCTCGAGGAGCAGCCCGCCGACTCGTCGGGCGTTGCCCTGGAGGTCGTGGTCCAGCAGGTACGACAGGTTGGCGAGGCCCGCCGCCATGGTGACCGGGGAGCCGCCGAACGTCGAAATGGAGTTGGCGTCCAGGCAGTTCATGACGTCGGCGCGGGCGACGACGCCACCGATCGACATGCCGTTGCCGATGCCCTTGGCGAAGGTGAGGATGTCCGGCGGGCCGTTCCGGGAGTGCGCCTGCCAGCCCCAGAAGTGTTCGCCGGTACGGCCCCAGCCGGTCTGCACCTCGTCGGAGATCCACAGGACGCCGTGCCGGTTCAGGACTTCGCGGAATGCCGCGAACAGGCCGTCGGGCGGGGAGGTGAACCCGCCGACACCCTGGATGGGTTCGGCGATCAGCGCGGCGGCGGCGCGGGTGTGCCCGAGCAGGTCTTCCAGATCGGCCACGCACGCCTTGATGAACTGTGCGTCGCTGAGTTCCGCGTACGGGCCCCGGGTCCGGACCCCGCCGTGGACGTACAGCGTCTGCAACGGGGACAGACTCGTCGGCGACCAGGCCTTGTTGCCGGTGATGGCGACGGCCGAGAACGACCTGCCGTGGTAGCTGTTGCGCATCGCGAGGATCTGGTTCGACCCGCGGTACGTGGTGGCGAGCAGCAGCGCCGTGTCGTTGGCCTCGGTTCCCGAGGTGGTGAAGAAGACCCGGGCGTCGGGGATGCCGGAGAGCGTGGCGATGCGCTCGGCCAGTTCGACCATCGGCCGGTTGAGGTACAGCGTCGAGGTGTGGATGATCCGCCCGGCCTGCTCGGTGACCGCCTTCGTCACTTCGGGCAGCGCGTGAGCGGTCATCGTGGTGAGGATGCCGCCGAAGAAGTCGAGGTAGCGCTTGCCGTCCGCGTCCCAGACATGGCGGCCCTCACCGTGGGTGATCTCCAGCGGATGCCGGTAGTAGAGCGCGAGCCATTCGGGGCTGACGGCGAGGTGGCGGTGGTGGAGACTGCTCACGGCTCCACCAGTCCCTCGTACGCGTCGGGGCGGCGGTCCCGGTAGAACGCCCACTGCTGGCGCACTTCCTCGATGAGACCGAAGTCGAGGTCCCGGACGAGGAGTTCCTCCTCCTTGTCGCTGGCCACCTCCCCGACGAACTGGCCGCGCGGGTCGACGAAGTAACTGGTGCCGTAGAAGTCGTTGTCGCCGTACTCCTCCTGGCCGACGCGGTTGATCGCGGCGACGAAGTACTCGTTGGCCACGGCGGACGCGGGCTGTTCCAGCTGCCAGAGGTAGCTGGAGAGGCCGCGCGAGGTCGCGGACGGGTTGTACACCAACTGGGCTCCGTTGAGCCCGAGTTGACGCCAGCCCTCAGGGAAGTGCCGGTCGTAGCAGATATAGACACCGACCTTGCCGACGGCGGTGTCGAAGACCGGCCAGCCGGCGTTTCCGGGCTTGAAGTAGTACTTCTCCCAGAACCCCTTGACCTGCGGGATGTGGTGCTTGCGGTACTTGCCGAGGTACGAGCCGTCGGCGTCGATCACCGCGGCGGTGTTGAAGTAGAAGCCGGACTGCTCGATCTCGAAGACCGGCACGACGATCACCATGCCCGTCTCGCGGGCGAGCTCCTGCATCCGCCGGACGGTCGGCCCGTCCGGGACGGCCTCGGCCCAGCGGTAGTGCTCCGGCTCCTGCACCTGGCAGAAGTAGGGCGCGTTGAACACCTCCTGGAAACCGATGATCTTCGCCCCCTGCCGGGCGGCCTCGCGCGCATGTTCCTCATGCTTGGCGATCATGGATTCGGTGTCGCCGGTCCAGGTCGCCTGGACGAGTGCGGCGCGTACGACGTGGGACATGAGCTGCTCCTTCGACGCGGCGTCAGAGAGCCTCTACGCGTTTTCTACGCACGTAGATTCGGTACACAGGAGGAGAACGTAAGCCCCGCCACACGGCGGGGCAAGACCGTCGCCGTGAACCGGCCGAGTCGATCATGTTTCGTACCCGTGCGGTTCACACTCTCTCTTCCTTCCCCCGGGGAGAGCAGATGCCACGCCGACAGACCAACCCGGCTCGGAAGCAGGTACGGGTGTCGGCTCGTGGACCGTGCTCCACACCGTGCCACCGGCGCTCGCCGTAGCGGCGTTCGGCATTCGACCGCAGGCTTGTTTCGGGACGGCTACGCCCGCTTTTCCACCGGGGTGCGGTCGGCGCACGGCCGGCAGCATGCACGCCCCGGCAGCCGCCGTTCAGAAGGTGACGGCGATCCCGGTGTGGGGCCGCCTGCCGAGGCGTACGACCATGGCCGGCCAGTCGACCAGCCAGAACTTCCAGGTGTACTTGCGGGCCAGCAACCCGCGTACGGCACGCGTCCCCGCCTCGTCGAGCAGCCGCGCCGCACCCTCGGCGCTCGGCGCGCCGTCGGCGATCCGGCCGCGCACATCGCAGACGGTCACCGTGACCCGGCTGTTGTTCCGGATCCTTTTGACCTTCCACGAGTCGCTCCGGGTCCAGATGAACAGCTCCTCGCCGTCGGCCGCCGCCCACACGGGCGTCGCGACGGGCGTGCCGTCCTTCCGGTACGTGGTCAGGCTGACGTACTCGCCGCGGTCGAAGTCCTGGAGTGTCTGAGGAGTCACGGGCGTGACCCTACGCGTCCTGCCCGCCGGACACGTATGCCGCACGCGCGCTCACCAGCTCCGAAAGATGCTCCCGGGTCCACGCGCAGGCCATGCCGAGCGGGCCGAGCAGGGAGCGGCCCAGCGCCGTCAGTTCGTACTCGACCCGCGGCGGCCGCTCGTCATGGACGGTGCGGGTGACGAAGCCGTCCCGCTCCATGGCCCGCAGCGTCTCGGTGAGGACCTTCGGGGTGACCCGGTGCAGCGGCACCCGCAACTCCGAAAAGCGCCGCGGGCCGTCCTGCAGGCAGCGCAGCACCATGCCGGTCCATTTGTCGCCGACCCGGAACGGCTGGACCCGCTGCGTGCAGTCGGGGTCGTCGAACAGGTCGGCGGCCAGGGGTTCTCTCATACCTCCCGACGCTAACGGAGTTCCCTTGCAGTAACCGAGGGGTCCCGGCCTACGGTCACTCCAGCACCGCAGAGACCGTACGCAGGCAGCAGAGAGCAGGGGACTTCCATGAGCAGCAGGATCGTCGTCTTCGGGGCGGGTGGCCGGGTCGGTCGCGCGGCGGTCGCGGAGGCCGTCCGTCGCGGGCACACCGTGACGGCCGTGGTCCGCGACCCGGCCCGCTATCGGGACCTTGCCGGTCCGGGCATCGAGGTCGTACGGGGAGACGCCACCGATCCCGGGTCGGTGGCGGCCGTCGCGGCCGGTCACGACGCGGCGGTCAACGCGTCGGCGCGGCTGGACATCCCGTCCGAGGAGTACTTCGTCGCGGCGGCCCAGGCGCTGATCGCGGGACTGGGATCGGCGGGGGTGCGGCGACTGGTGGCCGTCGGAATCGCGTCGACGCTGGAGACCGCGCCAGGTGTACGGGTGATGGACGCGCCGGACTACCCGGACCCCTACCGGCTCTTCTCGCAGGGCCATGTCGCCGAGTTCGAGACCCTGACCGCGGCGAGTGAGGAGCTGGACTGGGTCATGGTGGTGCCGCCGATGGACCTGGACGCGGCGGGTCCGCGTACCGGCAGATATCGCAGCGCGATGGGCACGGTGCTCGACGGCACCGGGCACATCTCGCACCCGGACCTGGCGATCGCGCTGCTCGACGAGATCGACACACCGCGCCACCACCGCATTCAGCTGGCGGTCGCCGACTGAGCAGCCCCGGGGCTGCCCGGCGCTACCCGGCCAGCCGGACGGCCGTGTCCGGTTCCCCGGCGCAGCGGATCAGCAGATCGTCCATGGAGAGGCCGAGCGCGCCGGCCAGTGCCGCGACGGTGAAGAACGCGGGGGTCGGGGCGCGGCCGGTCTCGATCTTGCGCAGCGTCTCGGCGGAGATTCCGGCGTTCGCGGCGATCTCGACCATGCTGCGCGCGCCTCGCGCCTCGCGGAGCAGGCGGCCGAGCCGTTCGCCGCGAAGGCGCTCTTCCGGGGTGAGAGGCGTTCGTACCATGCCCCCCATTCTAGTACCGCCGTTATTCTCATACCGCCGTTATTCTCATACCGCTTCGACCGGTATAGTAATTGGCATGGTTCAGCTCAAGACGGATACATCCCTAGAGGCGATGCGCGAGGCCGGGCGGGTCGTGGCCCAGGTCCTGACAGCCGTACAGGAAGCGGCGGCGGTCGGCGTGTCGCTGCGCGAACTCGACGAGGTGGCGCGCGAAGTACTGCGCGAGGCAGGCGCCGGGTCGCCGTTCCTGAACTACAGGCCACACTTCGCCCCCACCCCCTTCCCCGCGGTGATCTGTACGTCCGTCAACGACGCGATCGTGCACGGCGTCCCGACCGGCCAGCGGCTGCGCGACGGCGATCTCGTGAGCATCGACGCGGGCGCGACGCTCGACGGCTGGGTCGGCGACTCGGCCGTCAGCTTCACCGTCGGCCGCGCCCGGCCCGCGGACACCCGGCTGATCGACACAGCGTTCGCCGCACTGAACGCGGGGATCGCGGCGGCGGTCGTCGGCAACCGGATCGGAGACATCGCACACGCGATCGGATCGGTCTGCCGGACCGCCGGATACGGCATTCCGGAAGGGTTCGGCGGCCACGGTGTGGGCCGGTCCATGCACGAGGACCCGTCCGTCCCCAACGAGGGACGACCGGGCCGTGGCATGCCGTTGCGGCACGGAATGGTGCTGGCGATCGAGCCGATGCTGATCGGCAGCGGGCACGACGCGTTCCATCCGGACCGGGACGGCTGGACGCTGCGCACCTCCGACGGCAGCCGGGCGGCGCACGCCGAGCACACGGTGGCGATCACGGACGAGGGGCCCCGCGTCCTCACCGCCCTCTGAACAACCCGTACCCATGCCCCCGTCACGGCCACGGGGCTGGTCCATGGCCGCCATCCGGCCCCGAACCAGCCCCGTGGGTCACTGATCACATTCAGTCGCTCGGCGTCACGACCATGGCGGATCCGCCGCCGCGCCGGACCTTCTCCGCCGCCGCGAGCCACCTCCCGTCCGGCAGCCGCTGCACACCGGTGGCCGCACCGATCTCCGGGTTCAGCTTGAAGGCATGGCCGAGCGACTCCAGTTCCGTCCGCAGCGGACTGTTCCACAGCGCGGGTTCGAGCTCGGTCGTCGGCGAGTTGCGCTGACTGGCGCGTGGCGCCGCGATCGCATCGACGAGCGGAAGACCGCGGTCGACCGTACCGATGAGCGACTGCAGCACGGTGGTGATGATCGTCGCGCCGCCCGGCGAGCCCAGGGCCAGTACCGGCTGCCCGTGCTTCAGCACGATCGTCGGCGAGATCGACGACCGCGGCCGCTTCCCCGGACCGGGCAGATTCGGGTCGTGCACAGCCGGGTTGGCGGGCGCGAACGAGAAGTCCGTCAGCTCGTTGTTGAGCAGATAACCGCGCCCCGGAACCGTAATGGCGCTGCCGCCGGTCTGCTCGATGGTCAGGGTGTACGCGACGACGTTGCCCCACTTGTCGGCGGCCGTCAGATGTGTGGTGTTCTCCCCCTCGTACGTCGTCGGGGCGGCCGTTCCACGGTTCGCACAGTCGGTGGGACGGCGCGGGTCGCCGGGGGCGAGCGGGCTGGTCAGCACCGCGTCGTCCTTGATCAGGCACTCCCTCGAGTCGGCGAACCGCTGGCTCAGCAGTCCGCGCGTCGGTACGTCCTCGAAGGCCGGGTCGCCGACCCACCGCCCGCGGTCGGCGAACGCGATCCGGCTCGCCTCGATGTAGCGGTGCAGATACTGGGACTCGCTCGCCCGCGAAAGATCGGTGTTCTCAAGAATGTTGAGCGCCTCGCCCACGCTCGTACCACCGGACGAGGACGGCGCCATGCCGTACACGTCGAGCCCCCGGTAGCCGACCTTGGTCGGTGCCTGCCGCAGGGCACGGTAGGAGCGCAGGTCCTTCGCCGTGAGATCGCCGGGGCGCACCACCCGGCTCGCCTTCGGGTCGACGGGCGGGTTGCGGACGGTCCGGACGACGTCGTCGGCCAGGTCGCCGCGGTACAGCTCGTCGATGCCGTCGCGGCCCACCTTCTCGTACGCACGCGCAAGGTCGGGGTTCTTGAAGACGGAGCCGACCACGGGCAGTTGCCCGCCCGGCAGGAAGAGCTTCGCAGTGTCCGGGAAGTCGGCGAACCGGGCCTGGTTCCCCTCGGTCTGCGAACGGAAGGTGGAGTCGACGACGAAGCCGTCCCTGGCGAGCCGCTCGGCCGGCTTCAGCAGCGCGCTCAGTGGCTTGCTGCCCCAGGCGTCGAGCGCGGTGGCCCAGGTGGCCGGGGTGCCGGGCGTGCCGACGGCCAGACCACTGGTGACGGCGTCCGCGAAGGCGAGGGGCTTGCCGTCCTCCACGAAGAGGGAGGAGTCCGCGCTTCGCGGCGCGGTCTCGCGGCCGTCGATGGTCTCCACGGTGTGCTTCTTGGCGTTGTAGTAGACGAAGTAGCCGCCCCCGCCCAGGCCCGACGAGTACGGCTCTGTCACACCGAGCGCGGCCGCGGTCGCCACGGCGGCGTCCACGGCGTTGCCACCCTTGCGGAGCACCTCGATCCCGGCGGCCGTGGCATCCGCGTCGACGCTGGCTACGGCCTCGACCTGACGGTCGCGGTCCTCTTTGCGTGTTCGTAGCTGATGGTGACGCCTAGGGCTTCGTGCAGTGGGCCTTTCTTATCGGCATCGGA